>JBEVFK010000138.1:0-33730 GCA_040512325.1 Mycobacterium sp.
CGCGCAGGTGGCGGCACTCGGTAGCGCCGCGCCGTTCGTGGTGCTCCGCCTGTGGCTCGACCGGCCGGTCACGGCGGACCGGGCGCCGTTTCTGGGTACCGGCGGCCGCCCCCCTCTGGATAATGTGAGTGTGCTGGAACGCTACGAGCGCGAAGCCGCCGACTGGGCGCGCCGCACCGGCGGCTCGGTGCTCGAGCTGCACGCCTACGCCGTCCCCGGCAACAGCCCCGAGCTGCGTGAGCAACTGCTCGCCCGGCTCTACGAGCTGTACCCGGAGATCTCGGAGGCGAACATCGTGGCCGAGCGGACGCTCACCCGCGACGACTGTCCGCGGTTCGCACCGGGTGACTTCGCGAATCGGCCGGGTGTCACCACACCGCAGGACAATGTGGTGCTCGCCGGCGACGGCATCCGGGTGGACCTGCCGGTAGCGTTGATGGAACGGGCGGCCACCACCGGCTTCACCGCGGCCAATGCACTACTGGGACAGTTCGGCATCGTCGGCCATGAGCTGGAGACGGTCCCGACGCAGGGTCGCGTGGCGCTGCTGCGGCGCCTGGCGCGAGAAAGGCGACCGACATGAAACTTCCGGCAGAGTTACGCCGACGCGCGTCCAAAGCGTCCCCTTTCCAAGTACTTCCACGGCAACGATGGCTGGAGCAACGGGCCACCCACCGCGACGCCGACCCGGCCATCATCGATGCCGCGCTGCGCCGGACGCTGCGCAGGCCCACCGGCAACTGGTTCGTGTTCGCCGCCAGTACCGATATCCGCGACCGCCCCTACAGCGCCACCGTGGCCGGCCAGGAGTTGGTCGCGTGGCGCGACACCGACGGGGTGTTGCGGGTGGCGCCCGCCGCCTGCCCGCATCTCGGGGCCGATCTCTGCACCGCGGCGATCGACCGCGGCGCCCTGGTGTGCCCGTGGCACGGGCTGCGCCTGACCGGACGTCCGCGCGCGGACTGGACGCCGTTTCCGGCCTACGACGACGGTGTGTTGACCTGGGTTCGCCTGGACCGGGTCGGCGGCGAAGAACCCACGGACGCACCGATATTGCCGACGCGGCCCCCGGAACCGCGGATCTCCGCGGTGGCCGAACTCACCGGAATCTGCGAACCGCGGGACGTGATCGCCAACCGGATGGACCCGTGGCACGGATCCTGGTTCCACCCGTACTCGTTCACCCGACTCGAGGTGCTCGACGCACCCCCCGCCGACGCCGATCTTCCGGAACACCTGGACCGCTTCGTCGTCGCCGTCACGTTCCGGATCGGCCGGTTCGGCGTCCCGGTGATCGCCGAATTCAGCAGCCCGGAGCCCAACACCATCGTCATGCACATCGTCGAGGGTGAGGGTTCGGGCAGTGTGGTGGAAACCCACGCCACGCCCGCAGGTCCTGGTCTGGACGGACGCCCGCGGACCACCGTCATCGAGGCGGTGATCGCGCACTCCGACCGCCCGCGGTTCGTCCACGCCCCCCGCGCGACCAAGCTGGTGGCCCCGTTCATGCGAATGGCCGCTCATCGCCTGTGGGTGGACGACCTGGTGTACGCCGAGCGGCTCTACAAGATGCGCGCCGCGGCCTCAGCCGAATAGCTGGTCGAGTGCCTCGTGCTCGAGGTCGATCCACCGATTCACCTGGCCCCGAACGTCTTCCACTTCCTCAGGAGTCAGGTGCTTGGCCCCGTCGACGGTCAGCCGGCAGATGTCCATCGGACCGCCCACACTCGGCGATGACGCGTCCAGCGCATCGAGCGTGCGCAGGGCGGCGACCACACCGTAGTCGAGGTCGCGTTCGATCATCCGGAAATGCGCCAGCAGCGCATGGGCCTGTTGCGCCAGCGGTGCGCCGCTGCCGACGGCCTGGAAGCCCGTCTCCTCGTGATGGCCGATCAGGCCGTTGGGGTCGATGTCGATGATGAAGGGGACGTCGCCGGCATAACCCGCGGCCAGCACAAAAGTGGCGGGGGTGCCCGCCTTGTCCTGTCCCGGGACGTCGGCAATGAAGGTGTCGTAGTGGTGCTGGTAGATCGGCAGCAACCTGGCCTGCAGCGCATGGCCGATGTTCTTGGCCTCCAGGACGGCGTCGGCTTCGGAGTCGAGGACTTGCTCAACGTCGTAAAGTACTGCGCGCGAACCACTTCCGCCCCAGGCGGCATAGTCCCCCATCTCGTGCAGTTTCTGCGCCGGGTAGGTCAGCCCGCGTCCCGGATCGGTGATCTGGGAGTCCGAGGCCAGGACGATCCCGTTGGCGCATCTGATGGCGAGTACGACGGTCATATGTCGATGATCTCATTGACCGTACGATGGGCCGATGAGTGCTGGAGAACAGCGCGCCGGAGTGGACCTCACCAACCTCGATCAGCCGTTGAGTGACGACGCCGCCGCCACCAAGCGTGATCTGGTGGATTATCTGGACGCGGTGGCCGACCGGATACTGCCCGGCCTCCACGACCGCCCCTTGACGGTGCTGCGCGCGTTGCGCGGCCGGGCGCCGTTCATGCAGAAGAACGTACCCAAGTACACCCCGGAGTGGGTGCAGACGGTACCCATCTGGGCCGAGGCCTCCAAACGCGAGATCCACTACGCGCTGTGCAACGACCGGCGCACGCTGCTGTGGCTGGCCAATCAGCGGGCCATCGAGTACCACCCCACCCTGGGACTGGCCGACAACATCTACCAACCCACGCATCTGATCATGGACCTCGATCCGCCCGATGGTGCTGACTTCTCCGCCGTCGTGGCCGTCGCCCACCTGGTGCGGCAGGCGCTCACCGATTGCGGCCTCGACGGCGCGGTCAAGACCAGCGGCTCCCGCGGGGTGCACATCTTCGTGCCCATCGACGACGCCGCGCCCGTCGATGACGTAGCGGCCGCCACCCGGGCCCTGGCGGCCCGGACCGAAGCGCTGGACCCGGACATCGCCACCACGGCGTTCATCGTCGACGACCGGGCGGGCAAGGTGTTCGTCGACGCCACCCGCGCCGGCGGCGCCACCGTGGCGGCCGTCTACAGCCCGCGACTGCGGCCCGGCAGCCCGGTGTCATTTCCGCTGGCCTGGTCCGATCTGGACCGGGTGACGCCTGCTGATTTCACCGTGCACACCGCCGTCGGTTTGTTGGACGGACACGACCCGTGGGCCGAGTCGATGCCCACCCCTCAGCGCCTGCCCGACGACCTGATCGAGCACGGCCGCACCATTCCCGTCGCCCGGGTGGCCGCGATGCACGAAGGCAAGCGACGCGCCAAGGCGAAACGGGACAGCGACGCCGCTGGTTCGTGACGCCTCAGGCGTCGCGCAGTGCGTAGGCGCTCAGCGCACCGAAGGCCGCCGCACTGGCGGCGCCGGTGAGCCGATCCTTGCCCCGCAGCGTCGGCGTCTGCAGGATCACGGCGGATTCGGCGGCCGAGAGCACCACCGTCGACACCAGCACACTTCTGCGTTGCCCGGATCTGCTGGTGCCCAACAGAATTGCACCGATGGCCGCCTCGCGCAGCGCCCACATCCGGGTCAGGTATTCGCGATCGCCCGGGCTCGGCGACGGCTCCGGGGAGTTGACGAACCGCGACGGCCACACCAGCGCGGAGGCGCCGACGGCGAGCATGACGGCTCCTAAACCGGTCTGGATCTTCTGGGATACGGATGCGGGCATGGTGGCACTCCTGGCGTTTTTGTTGGTGGTGTGAGGTCAGAGCGAGAAGTTGTCGTCGATGACCCCGAGCCACACCTGCGCGGAATCGATGGCCACCTTCTCGCTGATGAAGGCGTGCTGCGTGCCGGTGTAGATGTCGCGGAAAGCCCGCTCCAGCCGACTGCCCTCGCGGATGGACGTGGTGCCCGCAGCCAGGTGTGCCCACTCCGCGCAGGCACGGGACACGTCCGTGGCGTACACCGCGGCGACGCGCATGTCGGCGCGCATCGCCGGCGTCAGCGCCTCATCCGCGTCGACGGCAGCCTCGACCGAGCCGAACGTGTCGAGCACCAACAGCCGGGCAGCCCGCCAGGCCGCAACATGGTGCGCCAGGTCTTTCTGAAAGGTGGGACGGCTGGCCAGTGCGGCCAGGTCGGACATCCGGAACTTGGTGGCGGCCAGTTCCTCTACGTCGTCCAGCATGCTCTTCGCGACGCCCAGAGCCCACGCGGCGTGGCCGGCGGCGGTGACGGGCATCATCCCCATCCGCCCGGCAGCGGCCTTCCCGCGCAACGGTTCCCGACTGAAGAGCCGGAACGTGCGCACCGCAGGTACGAACACGTCGGCGACGTTGTAGTCATACGAGCCGGTGCCTTTGAGCCCCTGGACGTGCCAGCCGTCGGTGAAGGTGACCTCGTGGCGCGGCAGCAACGCCACCATCAGTTCGGGGATCCCCTCACTGATCCACCGGATCTCACCGTTGTCCGTGGGGATGAAGCCCGCCGCGATGTAAGCCGAATGCCCGGTACCCGACCCGAAGTTCCACGCCCCGGTGAGCCGGTAGCCATCGTCGGTGACAACGCCCTGACCGTTGGGTGCGAACTGTCCTCCCATCGTCACCTGGTTGGTGTTGGCGGTGAACACCTCCGCGAAGCCCGCGTCGGGTAGGTAGCTGGCGGCGGCGAACGACGACGGGAGGTTGGCGATCCCCGTCCACCCGAACGAGCCGTCCTGCCAGGCCATTTCGATCCAGGTATCGATCATCTCCGCAAACGACGGTTCCACGCCGCCTGCGGCGTAGGGGTTGAAGGCCGTCATCAGCCCGCTGTCCCACAGCGCGTCGACCACCGGCGGCGACAGTGTGCGCAGCCGCTCGGATTCACCGGCCTCGGCGCGCACGAGCTCACGCAGACCGCGCACCCGATCCAAGAGGTCGACCCGCTGCAGCGTTGCCGTCATGACACTTCTCCGATTCTGTCTACTGATCCGACCATACCCACGGCATCGAGCGGTTAGGGTCGGAATTCGCCAGATACCGGAATCCGAAAAGGGCGGCAATGAACAGGTTTGAGGGCAAAGGCATCCTGGTCACCGGAGCAGCCTCGGGAATCGGTCAGGCCACGGTGCAGCGACTGCTCGCCGAAGGCGCGCTCGTGGTGGGTGTGGACACCGCGGTGGTGGCCGACGCCGACCGCTACACCCACCAGCGCGCCGACATCCTCGACGCCGAGGCGATCGCCGTCGCGGTGGCCACCGTCGTGGCCCGGGCCGGTCGCCTCGACGGCGTGGTGCATTCCGCCGGGATCGCCGGCGGTGGGCCTGTGCACCTGCTGCCCGACGACGAATGGGATCGGGTGGTCGACGTCAACCTCAAGGGCACCTTCATCGTCAACCGCGCCGCTCTGCGGCAGATGATGCAGCAGGACCGCGCCGACGGCGAACGCGGCGCCCTGGTCAACCTGTCCAGCATCGAAGGACTCGAGGGCACCGCGGGCGGCAGTTCCTACAACGCGTCCAAGGGCGGCGTCGTGCTGCTGACCAAGAACATCGCCATCGACTACGGGCCCAGCGGTATTCGGGCCAATGCCCTGTGCCCCGGCTTCATCGAGACACCGCTGTTCGACGCCGTCGTCGGCATGGCGGGCATGGAGGAGCCACGCGAGGGCCTACGGCACGAACACAAACTGCGACGGTTCGGGCAGGCGACCGAGGTCGCCGCCGTCGCCGCGTTCTTGCTCTCCTCTGACGCCAGTTTCGTCAGCGGCCAGGCCCTGGCCGTGGACGGCGGTTACCTGGCCGGCCGCGACCACCACGTCACTGAGCTGATGGGGTTAGCCGAGCAGTAGCCGGGCTGATCTCGCCGGCAACGGCGGTGACCGAGGTGACGGGAAAGCCGCCGCGACGCGAATGTTCCCGGACGGTGGCCTCGTCGTCGGCTTCGTGAACACAGAAGAGCTTGTCGCCGGCGACATAGCTGGTGATCCACCGGTAGGGCACGCCGAGGGTTTCGATGGTGGCCACCGACTTCGTGGCGATGTCCGCCAATTGAGCGTCGGTCAGCTCGGCGGCGCCGGGAATGTCCCGTTCTATGAGAAAGCGTTGCATGGTGAACTCCTGGGGTGAGCCGGCTCCAGCGCCGGATGTCCCCAGAATGCGACTGCCTGGCAGGCCCGGTCATCGGTAAGAACACCCCATTTTCGCTGGTGGCGCCGATGGAATGTCGATACCATCAGCCCGTGACGCTCACCGAGCGCGACCACGAGCTCGACCAGCTCGCGGCCCGTGCGGCCGCAGCCTACGCGGGGCGCGGCGGCGCGGTGATGGTGTGCGGCGAATCGGGGGCGGGCAAGACCTCGTTCGTCGAGGCCGTCGTCGATCGGTATCACCGCGAGTTCGGTGACCGCGGGCGCGTGCTGTGGGGAGCGTGCGACCCCCTGTCGACGCCCCGGCCGTTGGGGCCGCTGCATGACCTCGCGCACGCATTCGGTCCGAGAACGCAGGAACTCCTGGCCAACGGTGAGCAGCCGTACGACATCTTCGTGTCGGTGTTCGAGGACCTGCGGACGGGCCCGACGCTGCTGGTGCTCGATGACCTGCACTGGGCCGACCAGGGCACCATCGATCTGTTGAGGTTCCTGTTGCGCCGCGCACCGCAGACGCAGCTGCTGACCATCGGGATCGCCCGCGATGACGAGGTGACGTTCACCCACCCCCTACGGGGGCTGCTGGGCGACATCGCCCGCTCGCCACACGCACAGTCGCTGGTGGTGCCTCCGCTGAGCGTGCACGCCGTCGCCGCACTGGTGGGCGACCGCGACGTCGATCCGGTCTGGCTGCATCAGGCGACCGCAGGTAATGCCTTCTTCGTGTGCGAGATGCTCGACCACCCTCACACCCGGGACGGCACCGACCTCCCCACCACGGTGCGCGACGCGATCCTGGCTCGCACCGCCGACCTCGACGTCGCGGCATGGGATCTGTTGAACCTGTTGACGTGCGCGCCCGGGTCCATCCCCGATCATCTGCTGACCGATCTCGGCGTGACGCTGCCCGCCCTGCGCTGTCTCGATGAGGCCAAGCTGATCAAGCGTGACGCGCGCGGCGTGGCGTTCCGCCACGACCTGTGCCGGCGCGCCGTCTCCAGCGTCATCCCGCCCGGCGCCGATCCGGGCCTGCACCGGCGCTTCATCGAGGCCCACCGCGCCTCGGGCGATACCGACCCCGCGGTGCTCACCCACCATGCCCTGGGCGCAGGCGACAAGGCGCTGATCACCTCGGCGGGGGCGCGAGCCGGGCGGGCGGCCGAGCGCTCCGGCGCCCATACCCAGGCGTGCGAGTTCTTCGAAATCGCACTGTCCCACGGCGATTTGCTGAACGCGGCCACCGAGGCCGAACTCCTGGAGTTGCTGGCCGCCGAGTATTACCTGACCGACCGGCTCGACGATGCGATCGACGCGTGCCGACGCGCCCTGCGGATCCGCGAGCAGATGGGCTTGCCCGTCGCCGTGAGCGCCAATCATCATTCCCTGGCGGTCTACGAGTGGTACAGCGGTAACCGGTCCGCGGCCGATCACCACGTCGCCGACGCCATCCGGGCGCTGGCGAGCGATGCCGCACAGCATGATCCGTTGTGTGCCGTCCAGCTGGGCCATGCCTTCGCCATGCAGGCTTTCCTGGCCGTGCAGTCCAGCGACGTGGGCACCGCAGAGCGATTGCTGCAGTGTGCCAGGGAGATCGCCGCCGAGGCAGCCGATCCCACCCTGTCGGTGCGGGTCCGCCTGATCGGCTACTACTGCGACATCCTCGCCGGCCGGTCGGTGGTGCGCGACCAGCTGCTGTCGGTGCTGGCGGCCGGACCGCGCACCATCGACGAGGTCTATTCGGGCGGCTACACCAATCTGACGTATTTCGATGTGGAGCAACGCCGTCTGACTGAAGCCGCCGACCTGCTGGAACGCAGCATTCCGCTGATGGTCGAACACGACCTGCCGATTTGCCGGGTGGTGCAGCTCGGTTCGCGTAGCCGCCTGAGACTGCTTGCCGGCGACTGGGACGACGCGCTCGCCGACGCCGATACCGTGCTCGACGACCCCAGCGCTCCGTTGGCCCGGACCTGGCCGCTGCTGATCCGCGGTCTGGTGTCGCTGCGCCGAACGGGTGATGACGCCGGCGGTATCGATGCCGCCTGGCAGCTCTCCTGCCGATTCGGCGAGCTGGTCCGGCTGCTGCCGGTGGCCGCGGCGATCGCCGAACGAACCTGGCTGACCGGCATTCCCGATCCCCGGCTCGAGGAATGCCGGGCCCTGCTCGACGACGCCCCCGCCCTCGGGCTGGAATGGGCCCGCGGCGATCTCGCGATGTGGCTGCACCGCCTCGATCCCGCGGTCACCGCGCTGTCGGTGGCCGAACCGTACCGGCTGCTCGCCGACCGGCAGTTCGACGCCGCAGCGGAGGCGTTTCAGCAGCTGTCGACGCCCTACGACGCGGCACTGGCATGGGTGGACTCCGGAGATCCGGCCCTGGTCCGCCGCGCACTGGACGTGCTCGATCGTCTCGGCGCGGATGCCATTGCGGCCAAAGTGCGGTTCGATCTGCGCGCGGCCGGGACCCGTACCGTGCCGGCGCCGAGGCGGGCCACCACCCGCGCCAATCCGGCCGGCCTGACCAGCCGACAGGTCGAAGTGCTCCGTCTGCTCGAGGACGGCCTGACGAATGCCGAACTCGCCGAACGGCTCTACCTGTCGGTCAAGACGGTGGATCACCACGTATCGGCGATCTTGGCCAAGCTCGAGGTGACGAAGCGGCGCGACGCGGTGCGACGTGCCAGGGAAGTCGGGATCCTCGCCTAGACAAACATGGGTAGGTCTTCCCGATGCCCGGGGCGCCGGTGCGGGCAGATCGTTGAGGTAACGCCGACGATCGAGGAGAACAACCAT
Source organism: Mycobacterium sp. (assembly GCA_040512325.1). GTDB lineage: Bacteria > Actinomycetota > Actinomycetes > Mycobacteriales > Mycobacteriaceae > Mycobacterium. The sequence goes on from JBEVFK010000138.1 coordinate 8,849, forward strand.
GAGCACCACCCACACCAGCGGGCTGTCACCGGCTGAGCAGGAAGCCGACCGGCAACTGAAAGCCAAACACCGGGCCCTGTGGGCCTCGGGTGACTACCCGGCCGTCGCCGCGGACCTGATCCCCGCCCTGGGCCCCCGCCTGGTGCAGGCCTGCGGGATCCGGGCCGGGCAACGGGTCCTCGATGTCGCCGCCGGCTCCGGAAATGCCGCCGTACCCGCGGCCGCCACCGGCGCAGACGTGATCGCCAGCGACCTCACCCCCGAGCTGTTCGACGCCGGCCGGGCGCATGCGGCACGCCACAACGTGGAACTGGAGTGGGTCGAGGCCGATGCCGAGGCATTGCCGTTCGCCGACAACAGCTTCGACGTGGTGACCTCGTGCGTCGGCGCGATGTTCGCACCGCACCACCAGGCGGCGGCCGACGAGTTGCTCCGCGTGGTCCGCCCGGGCGGCACCATCGGGATGATCAACTGGACGCCGGGCGGCTTCATCGGCAACCTGTTCGCCACCATGAAGCCGTACGCGCCACCGCCGCCGCCCGGTGCCAGCCCGCCCCCGCTGTGGGGCGACGAGGACCACGTGCGCACGCTCTTCGGCGACGGAGTCTCAAAGCTGACGGTGCGGCGCGAGACCGTGCGGATTGATCACTGCGCCAGTCCGATCGAGTTCCGCGAGTATTGGAAACGCAATTACGGCCCCACCATCGCGGCCTACCGGTTCAACGCCGACCAACCCCAACGGGTGGCCGACCTGGACCGGGACTTCCTGACGCTGGTGGAGACCTGGAACCGGGCGACCGAGCCAGGAACCACCGCCTATGACGCCGAGTACCTGTTGGTGACGGCCACCAAGCGCTGACGCCGGTTACACATCCAGGACCAGCGGCCCACTGTCGGGCGTGGCACGGGACACGCAGACCAGCACCTGGCCGCTCTCCCGCTGCAGATCGGTGAGGTGGCTGTCGCGGTGCTCCACCTCGCCGCTGAGCACCTTCTGCACACAGGTGCCGCAAAACCCTTGCTGGCAGGAGTAACTCACGTTGGGGCGGGCCTGCCGAAGTGCGGCCAGGGCGCTCTGGTCACCGCGCACGTCGACCACTTCTCCGCTGCGCGCCAACACCAGTTCGAAGGGCAACCCGTCGACCACCGGCAGCGGCGAGAACCGCTCCACATGCAGCTCGGTGCCGGAGTCCAGCGGAATGCTGCGACGGACGGATTCGATCATCAGCGGCGGACCACAGGCGAACACCGCGGTGCGGCCCTGCTCCACTCCGTCGAGAAGCTCTGCGGCGCTGGGCAATCCGTGTTCAGCATCGGTGCGCACCGTGACGTGGTCACCGAGCTCGAGCAGCTCGTCCACGAACGGCATGCTCATCCGGTGCCGGCCGGTGTAACACAGGGACCAGGGCACCCCGAGGCCTGCCGCCAGGCGTGCCATCGGCAGGATCGGGGTGATACCGATACCGCCGGCGATGAAGTGCACCTTCTCCGCCCGCGACGCCGAACCCGGCAGCGGCATCATGAAAGCGTTTCGGGGGTCACTGATCTCGACCGTCTGCCCGACCTCCAGCGTGTGCATCTCGACAGACCCGCCACCACCGCCGGCGATCCGCCGCACCGCGATCCGGTACTCGCGCTCACGGCCCGGATCGCCACACAGTGAGTACTGCCGGGTGCGCCCGGACGGTAGATAGACATCGATGTGTGCACCCGCATGCCACCCGCGCAGCGTGCTGCCATCACGGGCGATCAGCGTGAGCTCGACGACGTCGTCGTCGGTGGCCACCACCCGCCGCTCGGCGACCAGCATCGGTCTGCGGTTGGCGATGTGCGGGAACTCGGGCAGTTCCTGGTCACCACCGAGTCGCATCAAGGCCGACAGGAAATGCGGTACGGCGGTCCCGACGAAGCGGATCAGCCGGTCCTGCGAGCCCGCGCGGTACAGACTCGGAGGCGGTTCACCGGTGTACGGCTTGAGCAGTCGGGTCAGGCGGCGCTGCTGGGTCAGGGGGGTGTCGACGTCAGCCATGAAGGGCGCGGGCGGCGGGAGAACTGGCCAGGTAGGCGACTGCCTGTGCGGTGTTGCCTTCGTTCGCGGGGTTGTAGTCCCGGCGCAACAGGTGCAGCCCGGCGCGGACGACGAACCCGGCGGCGGGCAGGGCGCCGCTCTTGCAGGATGCCCGCAGCTTCCAGGCCAGGCGCAGGTATCCCAGTTTCGGCAGCGACGGGTCCTCGTGGACGAGGAACTTCGTTCCGCGCAGCACCATCGAGAAGAAGACGACGCTGACCATCACGCCGGCGAATGCCTGGGCCACGAGGTCCATGCCGAAGTACTTGGCCACGTTGTAGGAGACGTGCCGGTGCTCCACTTCCTCGGCCCCGTGCCAGCGGTAGAGGTCACACAAGATGGGGTCGACGCCCATGTCGTCCCAGCGGTTGTTCAAGGCCCAGTCACCGAGGACGCCGGTGAAGTGCTCGGCGGCGTTGAGTGCGTGTGTGCCCGAGGCCAGCGCGTTGCGCCGGCGGCGTGGGGTGGCTTGCGATACCCGTGTTTCGTACTGGCTGATCACCCACTCCAGCTGACGGGTGAACGGCACCGGGTCGATGCCGTGCCGCAGCAGGTAGCCCACCAGAACGTCATCATGGGTCTTGGCGTGTACGGCCTCCTGCCCGATGAAGCCGATGATCTCCTCGCGGAGGTGCTCGTCGCGCACATATTCCAGGGAGTCGGCCAGCAGGCTGGCGAACCACCGCTCCGCGACCGGCAGGAACAGGTTCAACGCGGTCACCGCGTGCGAGGCGTACGGATCGCTGGGAATCCAGTGCAGCGGCGGGGTGCCCCAGTCGAACTGCACATTCCGCGGTCGCAGAGCCACTTCTTCGGGGGCGAACCGATCCGCCGGGTCCGCGCTGGCGGTTTGTTCCATAGCCACGTCTCCTCCATACCCACCCGGCGGCAACCGCAACAGTCGTGCCGCAGTGGTTCGAGCGCGATGCATGAGTGTCGGCTGCTTCTCAACCGGCACCAGGGCCTGGTCAGGCTGCACCCAACCTGGCCGGGTACGACAGCGCTGACGCTACGCCGAGGCGAAAACGACATCGGCGCTTCCGCCATTTTGTCAGCCAAAAGACATCGCACCGCCGCCAACCCGTGTCACCTCACCGGCCGGGGCCGCGGTCACCGCCGTGAGCTGGGATTTCAACCTGGCTGCGGGGATCTGACACAAAAGTTACGAGGTATCGCCCATCACGACGCCCTCACGGCGCGGGTCGGCGCCGCCGATCCAGCCCCCGTCACCGCGCACGATCGCCGACAGACCGCTCGACTGGTCGGCCAGGTCCACCTCGTGCCCGAGATCGCGCAGACCCTGCACCAGCGGGTCGTTGTCGCCGTTGTCGCCGGTGTCGATGACGGGGTGCTCGCCGCCGACGTTGGTCTCCGGTGTGTTGGCCGCGCCGAAGTCGACCATGGACACGGCCTGCTGTGGATCCAGATTCCAATCCACCATCCCCACCACCGTCTTGACGACGAACTGGATGATGACGGAACCACCCGGTGATCCGAGCACGGCGTAGAGCGGGCCGCGGCCCGATGCACCTGCGTCGAAGATCAAGGTGGGCGCCATCGAGCTGCGCGGGCGCTTACCGGCCTCGACCCGGTTGGCCACCGGTATGCCGTCCGGGCCGACCGGCTCTGCCGAGAAGTCGGTGAGCTGATTGTTCAACAGGAACCCGTCGACCATGTGGAACGACCCGAAGGCCGACTCCACCGTCGTGGTGAACGAGGCCGCATTGCCGTAGGAGTCGACGATGCTGATGTGGCTGGTGCCGTGTTCCGGGACCGGTGGCACCGGCGCCGACGGCGGGCCGAACTCACCCGGCTGAGCCTTGCCCATGGAGCGTTGCTCGGAGATCAACGCCGCCCGTCCCGCCAGATAGGCACTGTTGACCAGCGTCTCGGGGGTACCGCCGGGAAGCGGCACGAAGTCGGTGTCGGCGACATACTTGTCGCGGTCCGCGTAGGCCAGCCGCTCGGCTTCGGCGATCAGGTGCACCCCCATCACCGAGGGCCGGCCGCCGTTGAGGTCGACGTCGGTGGGCCCGTGTTCGGCCATCGGGAAGTTCTCCAGGATCCCCAGGGCGGCGGCCACCGCGATGCCCCCCGAGGACGGCGGTGGCATACCGCAGATCTCCCGGTCCCGGTACGGGGTGCACAAGGCGTCACGTTCCTTGACGGCGTAGGTCTCGAGGTCGGCCATCGTCATCGAACTCGGGGTGCGCCCGCCGGAGGTATCGGCCGCGGCGGCGACGATGGCCTCGGCGAGGTCGCCGGTGTAGAAACCCTGCGCTCCCGCGCCGGCGACGACACCGAGGGTCTTGGCGTATGCGGGATTGGTCAGCCGGGTGCCCTCGGCCTTGGGGCTGCCGTCGGTTTCCAGGAAGTAGGCAGCGGATTGCGGGTCGACCTCGAGCTCGGGTGCGGCGTCGGCGATCGCCGTGGCCAGCCGGGGGCTGATGTTGAAGCCGTCATCGGCCAAAGCGACTGCCGGACTGAATAATTCACGCCATGCCGTCTTGCCGTGGGCGTCGTGGACGTCCTGGAGCATCCGCACCACACCGGGCACCCCGATGGAGCGCCCTGAGGCGCGGGCATCGGGTTTGGGCTCGGTGCGGTCGGTGTCGCTGATCCAGCGCAGATAGTTCTCGGTCGCGGCGGCGGGGGCGGTCTCGCGTCCGTCGTAGGCCTGCACCGTCGCCGCCGCGGCGTCGTAGTACAACAGGAACCCGCCGCCACCGAGGCCGGAGGACTGCGGCTCCACCAGACCCAGCACGGTCTGCGCGACAACCAGCGCATCGGCTGCGGTGCCACCGTCACGCAGGACGTGACAGGCTTCCTCGGTGGCCAATGGGTTCGCGGTCACGACACCGTAGGTCGCGGTGTGCACCGCCGCCATGTCCGCGCGGTATCCCGTGGCGACCTCGGGATCGGACGCATCATTGGCTTCACCGCCGGACTCCGCTTCGGCGCCTTCGGAGACCACCTCACACGGCCCGGCCGGTGTCGGCGGCGCGGCGGTGTCACTACTGCCGCAGCCTGCCACCGTCAGTACCAGGACTGCGAGAAACGCCGTCATCGAACGAGCTGACATGACGGCCTCCCCGGCTGCGGCTGGTATGGAAACACCCTGTCACCGCCGACGTCGGCGGGCAAGCCGGCTAACCGTCGCACAGCACGGCAAGGTCGCCGGCCGTCCACGCCGGTGCCACACCGGGTGCCGCCAACAGATAGTCGACGCACTCCGCGACACTCCAGCCGAAGGTCTCGCGAAGGCCGTCGAGCATGGTGTGAAGGTAGGCCGCCGACGGGGTGGCGGGCTCGAGGTGCACCGCAGAGGTGATGGTCAGCATCGGCACCCCGTCGTGGTCACGCACGTGCAGCAGCATCTCGTAGGCGTGAGAGGCCACCACCCAGCTGCGGTCTTTCGGCTGGCCCAGCACCAGGTCACCTCCGACGGGCCGCCGGCCTTCCTGGGCAACAACATCACTGAGCTGACCGAACGTGATCAGGTAGGCCCGCGCGGCCAGTTCGCCATCACCGCTCACGTCATAAAAGGCGATGCCGCCGCCCCACACCGTGGAGCTGCCGGAGAAGACGAGACCGCCGGGCAGGCGGATCCCGAGGTGCCGACGCGGCCTCGACGGATCGCGTGACCCGGTGTAGGTGCGACTGGCACCGCCGGGCCGGCCGCCGGACAGATAACACTGGAACCGCGCCGCCTTCATATTCGACCCGTAGGCGACGTACCACACCAGGTCCTCGGTGCTCAGTCGCAGACTCAACCTACTGCGATTCCTTCTGGAACATGTTGCACGGCAGCCTCTTCGAGCGCCAGTTCGGCTTCCCGCAGCAGCACCGTCTGCGCGTCCCGGTAGATCCGGTAGGCCTCCTCGGGATCGTCGCCGACGGCGGTCAGGCCCACCCGACCGCACTCGGTCAAGCAGCTGATCATGTGGAACACCACCCCGGTGCGGCGGGACTGATCAAAATGCAGACCGTGGTTCACCGCGATGTCGAACAGATCGGTCACCGTCAGGCCCTTGAGTCGGTCATCCTCACAATGATCCGTCGCCACCAGGTACTTCGGGTGGCCTCCGGGGGTCAGGAACACTCCACGTTCTCCGTCGTAGGTGCCGTCGGTGAGGAATTGCAGCGTCAGGAACGGATGGGTGGTGCCGCCTTTGCGGAGGTTGAGTTCGATGGCATACGGCGTCCAGCTGCCGCGGTCATCTTGGACCGTCACGAAGTCCACGGCGAACCGTCCGAGCACGCCGAGCTCGGCAAGATGGCGGCCGATGACCATGGCGGGCTCGGAGATGGCTGCGGCATAGGCGGGATCGGCCGGGAACACGCACCCCAGGTACTGCTGACCACTCTTGCCGCCCAGTAGCTGATCGTGGGTGGACAACAGCTCGACGGTGCCATCGGGCAGCGCCCGCATCTGGACACTCGGGCTGGTGAGCGCCGCCCCGGTGATCCGCTCCTCGACGATGCCGCCGTTCTTCTCGAACGCGGCCAGGTACTCGTCGAGGGTGATCTTCTCGCTTTCGAGCTGCATACCGAGCAGGCGCTCGATGATCGATGCGCGTTCCTCCGACGAACCCATGGGCGGCAGCCCCCCGAAATCCACCAGCGCATTGCCCGAACCCGAGACTCCTTCGTTCAGTTTCACGATCGCCTGCGTCAGGGTGGGGCGGCGCGCCCGCATGCTCTGCACCCCGGCCACCAGGTCGTCGACGGTGTGGAGGTCCTCGGCCCCCACCGGACACGACACCTCGAGCTCCTCGAACATCCGGCGGCATCCGGTTTTACTGCCGAGATCGGCCAGGCGCGGGTCCGCGCCGTACATCGGAATCCCCAGGCTCAGGGCGACATCCCGCTCCAGCGGGGTGGTGTTGTACGGGATCAGATGGCATCTGGCCTGGTTCGGGATCACCGACCGAATCTCGTGGAGAAGTCTGGGCCGGGCCAGCAATTTCGAGCTGAGCGGAACTGCCGAGGCATCACCCACCGGCACCAGGGTGAGCCGACGCCGCGCATGACTGGGAATCACCCCGGGAAGCAACCCCAGGTAGTACTCCACGATCGATTCCTGCACCGGCTGCGACGTCACGTAGATCATCCGCAGGCGCGGTTGCCGCAGGAGCAGCAGCAGGAACAGTGCACGTTCCTCCATGGCCTGCATGACGGTGCCGCTGCCGGGAGTGGTGCGCTCGATGCTGATCGAGGGCACCACCACCACCGACTCGTCCTCGAGGCCCCGCTGCATGGACTCCCACACCGAGGGCATGGTGCGTTGCAGGTCGTCGAAGGCGCGGTAGCGCTGATGTTCGTCGAGATCCGACAGAGGTCGGCCGTTGGTCTGCTGTGTCATGGCTTCACCTGCTCTTGTGGGAGTGCACTGATTCGGAGTGCACTGATGTTGTGGACCCGCACCGAACGACTGAATCCCTTGGGCTGCAGGTCCCCGACCACTTCCGATACCGACACGTGCTCCACCGCCGCGAGAACGCGGTCGGTGACCAGCACCTGCCAGGCCTTGGCCTCGGCACACAAGCGTGCCGCCAGGTTTGTCACGCTGCCGATGGCGGAGTAGTCGAAACGGCCCTCGAAACCGATCCGGCCGAGAGTCGCAAACCCTTGTGCGATACCGATTCCCAGCCCGAGATCGTGCCCCTTGCGCAGCCATCCGCCGGCGAGGTCGTGCACGGCGTCACGAATCTCCAAGGCCATCCGGACAGCACGCTCGGCCGCGTCGTCGCAGGGGATCGGATCGTTGAAGAAGACCATCATCCCGTCACCGGTGAACCGCTCGAGGGTGCCTTCGTAGGCGTGCACCAACGCCCCCATCGCGCGGTGGTACTCACCCAGCACTCCCATCACCTCTTCGGGCTCGCTGGTCTCGGCGAAGGGGGTGAAATTCCGGAGATCGGTGAACACCACCACGATCTCGCGGCGATGGCTGCGCAGCAGGTCCTCGTCACCGACCACCAGATCAGCCAACTGCGGCGACAGGAAATGCCGCAGGCGGTTGGTGCGTTCCAACTCCGCCAACTGCCGGGCGACGCGCGATTCGAGTTCGAGGTTCCACGCGGTCAGCTCATCGGCCTGGCGCGCGATTGTGTCGTGATAGCGCTTGATTCGTGCCAGCGACAGCACGCGGGCTCGCAGTTCACTCTGATCGAAGGGCTTGGTGATGAAGTCATCGGCACCGGATTCCAGTGCAGCCAGCCGCTGTTCACTTCCGCTTGCCGTGATCATCACCACCGGAAGGAATTCCGTCGCCGGTGTCGCCCGGATCCGGCGGCAGACGTCGTGCCCGTCCATCTCCGGCATCACGATGTCCAGCAGCACGAGGTCGATGTCCTCGGTGGCCAGGAGCGCCAACGCCTGCGCCCCCGACGAGGCCATGAGAACACGGTGACCGCGCGGGGTCAGCACCGCATCCAGCAGCCGCAAGTTGGCCGGCTGGTCGTCGACCGCCAGCACGGTCACGCCAATGTCCATCACCACTCCCCGCCCAGAAACATCTCGATCTGCCGGGGCAGATCCCGCACGCTGATCGGTTTCTCGAGATAGCCGTCGAAACCGGCCAACGAGGCCCGCTGCCGGTCTTCGGCCATCACGAAGGCGGTGACCGCGACCACCGGGACTTCTGCCGTGAGACGGTCGCGCCGGAGTCGCTGCAGGGTCTCCACCCCGTCGATGCCGGGAAGTTGCAGATCCATCAGCACCAGGTCGGGGGGTTCGGCGCGGGCGACGCAGAGCCCTTCCTCCCCCGTTCGGGCGGCCGTCACGCGGTACCCGGCGAACTCGAGTACATCGCGAACCAGCTTGAGATTCAACGGATTGTCCTCGACCACGAGGATGCTGCGCGGCACCGTCACGGCAGTACCCCGTCCAGCGCACCTACGCTGCGCAGCGCGTCCACCAGGTCATCGCGGCGCACCGGCTTGAGCAGATAGACGTCCGCACCGAGAGCCAGGCCACGTGGGCGGTCGTCGACCACCGAGGCGATCACCACCGGGATGTGGGCGGTGGCCGGATCCGCCTTGAGCTGAGCCAGGATCTGCCAGCCGTCCAGACGCGGTAACCGGATGTCGAGTACCACAGCGGCAGGCAACACGTCGCGGACCATCTCGAGGGCCTCCACTCCGTCTCGGGACCGCAGCACCTGCGTCGGCGATCCGTCGAGATAGGCGGCGATGAGATCCAGCGACGCCGGGTCGTCGTCGACGACCAGGACGACGGGGCCGTCCTGGTCCTGGCGGGCCTCGCCGTGGGCGGTGCGCACCTGGCCGCCGGGCGGCGGCAGACCGGGCATCGCGAACCCGAACGTACTTCCCACTCCCGGGGTGCTCTCCAGCCACATCCGGCCGCCGAACAACCCGACGATCCGACGCGACAGGGTCAGGCCCAGCCCGGTGCCCTCCTCTTTCGCCGCGCCGCGGCGGCCCTGCTGGAACGATTCGAAGATCCGTTCCTGATCTTCCAGCGGCACCCCGATCCCGGTGTCGGTGACCGTGACGACGAGCTCGGAGCCGTTGCGGCAGGCCTGGATTGACACACTCCCCCCGTCGGGAGTGAACTTGACGGCATTGGAGACCAGGTTGAGCACCACCTGCTTGAACCGCAACTCATCGGCCTCGACCGTGCCGACGTCGGCGGCGACGTCCACCGTGACCGTGAGGGCGTGCAGCGCTGCGCGTTCCCGGACCATGGTCAGCGTGTAGTCGAGAGCCTGTGCGACGCTGAACGTCGTGGACTCCAGAACCATCTGTCCCGCTTCCACTTTCGACAGGTCGAGGATCTCGTTCAACAGCTCGAGCAGATGCTTGCCGGAGTTCCGGATATCACGCAGGTATTCGTCCTGGCGCTCGTTGATCTCGCCGAACATCCGATCCAGCAGCACCTCGGAGAACCCGATGACGGCGTTGAGCGGGGTGCGGAGTTCGTGGGACATGCTGGCCAGGAACTCCGACTTGTGGTGGCTGGCGATCTGCAGCTCGCCGGTCCTGGTCTCCAGCTCACGGAACAGCCGCGCGTTGACGATGGCCAGGGCGGACTGGCTCGCGAAGGTCTCCAGCATCTCCGCCACATCCGGCGGGAAGGCTCCGGTGCCGCGGCGCCGGATCACCAGCACACCCACCAGCGTGTCGCCGCGCAGCATCGGGACCGCGAGCAATGAGCGCCAGCCGTGCCGGTAGACGATCTCGAGGTAGGGGTCGAGCTCGGCACGGGTGAGGTCGGCGATCTCGAGACGCTGGTGCGCGCAGGCGGTTCGGCCCAGCAGGGTCGATTCCCGGTCGATGACGATGGTCCGCAGTTGCCTCAGGAGCTCACCGCTGCTGCCGAGCGCCGCGCGGACGTGGAACACCGCGTTGGCCTCGTCGTACTCCAGGATGGAGCCCCCGTCGGTGCCCAGCGTGATGTCGCCGAAGCCGAGGTTGGTCAGGCGGACGGCGTTGCTGACGATCCGGTGCAGCACCTCGTCGAGGTCGAGGCTCGAGGCCACGGCCTCGCCGACTTCACGGAGGGCCTCCAGCTGGGCCACCTTGCCCGCCAACTCCGCGCCCCGGGATTCCAGGGCCCGCATCAGGTCCACCTGCCGCAACACGATGGCACCCTGAACGGCGAACTCTTCGAGCAACTCCCGCTCGCGGACATCGAAGGGGGCGACGTCGGTGCGCCACATCGACAGCACCCCCACGACCTCGTCCTGCAACAGCAGGGGCGTCGAGAGCAGCGTCCGGAACCCGGCCAGTTCCTGCAGGTCCTGGCGCCCGTAGTCGGCGTCGTTGAGCACGTCGGCGATCTGGTGGGTGACCCGGTCCTCGGCGGCGCGGCCGACCGTCGACAACCGGTTCCGGGCGATCGGGTGTTCCAGCAGGTATCTGCGATAGGTCTCGGGCGTCTGCCCGGCGGTGCGCGACAGCCGGAACACGTCGCCGTCGACGATGAACAGTTGCGCTGCCCTGGCACCGCACAGTCGAGCGGCGGATTCGACCACCGTGTCGAGCACTGCCCCGGGGTTGGCCACATCACGTCCGAGTGCCGCGAGGATCTCCCTGCTGGCGGCCGACTGTTCGCGGGCGTCGCGCAACTCCCGATGCTGCTCGAAAGCCGCAGTTGACGTCCTCGACGCGCGTTCGGCCACCCTCGACCCCCTCAGGCCCTCCAGACAGTCTCTGCCTGTCGGCTGTTCAGGGCAATACCGGGATCAGGGCACCCTAGGGACTCAGCACCACCGTGATGGTGGTCCACGCCCCGACATGAATTCGATCGCCGTCGGCCAGCGGGGTTTCGACGTCGCTGCCCAGCAGGTCGTCGCGGCCGTTGAGACTGGTTCCGTTGGTCGAGCCGAGGTCGGTGATGGTCAGCCCCGACCCGCTGATCCGCAGCACGGCGTGTTGAGTGGAGACGCCGCGGTCCGCGGGTTCGATCCCGAGGTCGATCTCCGGTTCCACCCCCTGCCTGACATTGCGGCGCCCGATCAGAGTGGCGTTGCTCTGCAGCGTGATTCGACGTTCCGGGAAGAAATGCGGGAAGTCGACCGTGTCCGGGCCACCACGGGCCAGCACCCGTTCATAGAACTCGCGGTCGGCGGCGACGACGGCGGTCCACACCGTCGGTGCGGAACCCGGCCCTGCGGTCTCCGGCGGAGCCGGTAGCGCGGAATCGTGTCCGCACGTTTCACAGAAGCGTCCGCTGACCGGGGCGCCACAGGCGGGACAGGACGTCACGCCCGGGCCGGGCGGCACCGCCGGGGAACTCGCCGAACCGGTTGTCCCGGAGGCGATCGGCGCGCCGCACACGTCGCAGTAGTCGGTGGCCGCAGAGGTATGCCCCTCGGCGCAGGTGGGCATCAGGACTCCTTGCGTACTCGGGCGGTCTTGGTGGACCGGGCATCGAGAGCCATTTCGTCCGCGGCGGCAACCTCGCGCCGCAACCGTGCGGTGCCCGACCCCTTGTCGACGTCGATGACTCCCTCGAGGAGCTTGGCCGTCCCGTCGTTACCCGATTCCACGGCCAGCTCCATCGCGCGTTGCAGTCGTGCGGTCGCAGTCGCCACATCCCCCGATTTGCGCGCGCTCAGCCCTTCCTGGACCGCCTGGGCCAGTTCGGCCTGGCCGGTGTAGTGCGCCACTCGTCGGCTGATCCGCGCCGACAGGGCCGTGTCGGCGGTCCACATCGCTTTCACCAGCCCCTCACCCAGCGGCTGATCGCCGGCGACGACGCTGACCCGGGCGGCGAGCTTTTCGCGGCCCGCCGCGGCAGGCTCGACCTCCACCTGAATGTGGTAGTCGCGGTCTTCGGTTCCCCACGAGCCCAACGGATATTCGCCGGTCTGCGGACCGGTGTCGACCCGGCGGTGCGTCAGGTCTTCGACGGTGGGCGCGACCTGCTTGACGAACTCGACGCGGGCGCCCACCGGAATCCACAGGCGCAACGTCAGATCCGGGATCGTCTTGCCCATCGAGGTGCGCATCATCTCGGCGAAATCCTCGGCGAGGTCGGCCGGATCGGCCACGATGTCCACGGTTCCCAGCAGTGCCGACGAGATCGCACGCAACTCATCGACCACCCAGTCCGTGCCCACCCCGCGGCAGTCGCAGGTGAATACGCCTTCGCTGAGCCCGATCTCGTGACCCAGCTGCTCGGGGGTCTCGTGCTCGTCCTTGCCGTCGGTGAGCAGGATCGCATGGGTGAGCGCCCCCGGATGCTGGGCGACGATGCCCCGGACATGGGCCAGCCACACGCCCAGCGCAGTTCCGCCGTTGGGCCGTAGGCCGTCGACCGCGCGTGCCGCGGCCTTCCTGGCCGAGGCATCTGCCTGCTGCGTTCCGCCGTTGGCCGGAAAGACGGTCCTGGCCTTGTCGCTGCCGGCGACGATCGTGAAGTAGGTGCCGTCGACGAGTTCGTTGATGGCGGCGACGGTGGCGCGTTTGGCGGCGTCGAACTTGCCCGCGGGCGCCAGCATCGACGTCGAGCAGTCGATGATGATGGCCTCCACCCGCTGCGGTGCACTGGGCCCGGCGGGGGTCACCGCGGCGCCCTCGCCGGCGGAGATACTGACGATCGCGTCCACCGACCCGGTGCCCTCGGCGAGGTAGGGATTGTGGTCGACATCAACGGAAATGCCATGCTGTTCAGCTGAACTCATAACGGTCCTCCGATCGGTATCACTACGACGGTGATGTTGTCCTGGCCGCCGGCCTGCAAGGCGAAGTCGACGAGTGCGCGCGCCGCCGCGGTGGCGTCGGTGCCTGCGCAGAACTGCCGGATGTCGTCGGCGTCCGGAAGGTAGTTCCACAGTCCGTCACTGCACAACAACAGCGAACCCGGACCGGACGCGGTGATGGTGTAGACGCTCGAATCCGACCACGGTTTCGGGTCGGCGTCGGCGCCGAGCCACCGGGTGATGGTGTGGGCGCCGTTCTGCACGGCTGCCGAATCTGCGGCCACCCCGGCGGTGATCAGTTCCTGGGCCAGCGAGTCGTCCACCGTGAGCTGCTGTGCGGGTGCCGGCGGGTCCGGCAGCCAGTAGGCCCGGCTGTCACCGACGTTGCCGACGGTGATCTCCACGGTCCCTGCGGAACTCGGAACGACGGCCGCCGCGGTATAGGTGCACGACGGCGCGCTGGCCTTGTCCAATCCGGCCCCCGCTGCCGCCGCGGCCTTGGCCGCATCGGCCAGGCCCGCCAGTACCGCCGCCTTCGCCGGACGGGCGGCGGCGAGCGCGGCGAGCATCACGGTGACGCCCGCGTTCGACGCGGCCACCGCCGCGGCCTCCGGTTTCTCCGAGCTGGACACCCCGTCACACACCGCGATGGCGATCAGGCCGGGCCGGTCGGCTCCGCCTGCCACGATCCCGACGGCGGCGGCGTCCTCGTTGCGCACATGGTGCAGACCGCGATCGGTCACCACGACGATCCCGCCCAGCTCGGCTTCATCACGATTGGGTTCGGCGCGCCGGTGACCACAGGCCGTGCAGTAGCCGTCGGTGAAGGTGGTGTTTCCGCAGTCCTCGCAGGGCCCTTGCGGAGCCCGGCCGGCGCGTGGGACGGTCACCTGCCGGATCTCGGAAAGCACGGCGCCGCAGCTCCCGCAGAATCGGTCGGCCGGGCTGACCGTCGCGCCACAGCTGGGGCACGCGGGCGCCGGGGTCGTCATACCCGCGTCCTCGGCCGGATGGTATTCGCCTGCTCCACCAAGGCGATCCGCTCCCACACTCCGGTCTCGGCGTGCGCCAGCTCCCGGTAGCAGCGCTCCATCCCGGTCCGGATTCCGGCCTCGGTGAAGTCGGCACCGAGCAGCCGTGGGGTGGTGCTGGTGTTTCCGGCCTGCAGCCAGTCCAGCGCGGCGCTGAACACCTGCAGCCGCATCGCCGCCTGCTTGCTGACCGACTCCAAGGTCAGTGCCGCGGCGCGGTTGCCCGCCTCGAGGAGAGTCTGCTCGTCGAGGTTGGCCGCGGTGCGATTCTGCAGTAGGACCTCGATGGCGGTGGCGCGGGCCGCGGTGAAGTGTGCCGAGGCCGCGGGCACCTGATCCAGCGAGGTGATCGCCCCGCCGCGGTCGCCGGCCTGTGCACGTTGGCGCGCCAGTCCGAACGCGGCGCTGTAGTAGGTGTCGTCGGTGCGCCACACCGTGTCGTAGTACCGTGCCGCCCGGTCGTGGTCGCCTGCCAGTTCAGCCGTGGCGGCAATCGCCATCTTGGGAGCGAGCTCGCCGGGCAACGTCGCCAGGACCTGACCGAAATCTGCTGCTGCCGAGCCGAAGTCGCCTTCGATCAGGGCGCACTGTCCGCTGTACCAGGACAATCGCCAGTCTCCTTTGAGCGCCGCACCCAGGTCCGCGAGCCGTTGTCTGGTAACCACCGGGTCGCCGATCTCCAGCGCTGCGCGGATCAGCCGTAACGGCACCTCGACCGAGGTCCTGCTGCCCTGGTTCGCACCGGACGTGGCGACAGACAGGGCGTGTTCGAGCTGGGCGGGCGGGGTGCCGCTGGTGGTGGCCAGCAGCGCTGCGCCGCTGTCGGTCGGGTCGACGACGGGAACCGGCAACGCCGCGATCACCTGGGCGGCGTTCACCGGCTGATCGCGGCCGGCGCCGAAGACCGCCCGTTGCGGACTGAAGAAGATCGACATCCGCGGCCGCGGGGCGGCCCCGTCGACTGCGGCGATCTCGTGGAGCACTCCGGTGAGCTGGTCGGCCAGCTCCTCCATCGACCAGAACCGCCGCGCCGGATCGACATCGGTGGCCCGCAGGATCGTCAGGTACAACGATTCGTGTTTCGCGAGCACCGGCACGGTGTCCGGGCCGGGCAGCTGATCGACGAAACGCCCCTTTTCCTGCGGCACGTCCATCACCAGCACGGCCAGCGTGCGTCCCACCGTGTACACGTCGCTGGCCACGGTGGGGCCGGTGTGGGCAATCTCGGGAGCCTGGTAGCCGGCGGTGCCGTAGATCGCGCTGTCCTCATCAGCCATGGCGACCACGGCGCCGAGATCGATGAGCTTGAGCTGCTCGTCGGTCTGCATCACGTTGTCGGGCTTGAAATCGCAGTAGGCCAGGCCCTGTCCGTGCAGATAGCCCAGTGCCGGTGCGATTTCGATCAGGTAGGCGACAGCCTGGTCGGGCGGCAGCGGACCGTTGCGAGCCTTGCGGATCTGTTTGAGCGAGGTGCCGCCGACGTACTCCATGACGATGTAGCCGACGGGGGTGCCGGTGCTGTCCGGATGCTGGACGAAGTTGTAGATCCGGACGATGTTCGGATGTTCCACTTCCGCCAGGGCCAGCGTTTCGGCCGCGGCGGCAGCCAGGGCGTCGGCGTCACCGGAGTTCAGCAGTCCCTTGAGCACCACCCAGCGGTTGTGGACGTTGCGGTCGATGGCCAGATAGATCCAACCCAGCCCGCCGTGCGCGATGGCGCCCTGCACCTCGTACTGGCCGCTCACCAGATCGCCGCGAGAAAGCTTGGGCACAAACGAGAATCGGGTACCGCACTGGGTGCAGAAACCCGTCGTCCGGCCGGGTTGGCCGTCCTGCGACCGTCCGACCGGCTTGCCGCAGTCGGGGTTACCGCAGAACCGGCTGCGTTCCGGCACTTCGGGGTTGGTGAGGATTGCAGCCGCCGGATCGCCGCGCGGCACCCGCGGCACCGCGATCACTCCGGCGCCGAGACGGCCGCGGGTACTCGTCGATCTCGATGACCCGGTGCGTGCCGTCGACACCGACCGTGCGGTCGAGGCGCTGGTCGCCACCGAGATCGCCGCGCTGGCAGCGCCGTCGGGTGTCGCCGCCACCGGCGCGGCGCCCTCGGGCGCGGGGGCGGTGCCACAGCGGTCGCAATAGCCGTCGACGACGGTGCCGCCACATCCCGGTTCGGCGCAGGTCATCTGGTCCTCCCCTGCTTGGCGATCATGGTCTGCTGGAAATCGGTGACGGCGCGGGTCACGGTCCGCAGATCACACGGAATGCGGGCCAGCAGTCCCGCGGCAATCCTGCCGGACGCCAACAGGTCTGGGTCCTCGCCCAGTCCCAGGCGGGCAGCTTTGGCCTGATAGGCCGTCAGCCGGCCCTTGAGTTCCGTGCGCCGGTCGAGCAGGCCCTGGGCCAGCTGTTCGTTGTCCCGTACCCGTCGTACCGCGTCATCGATGCGGTGCTGGACCGCTTGCAGCGCCTTCGGATCCGGCGCAGACAGGTCTTCGAGTGCCGCCCGCAGCGCCGGCTCTTCGTCGGGGCATTCGGGCAGTGGACCGGCCACCACCGTCTGCTCGACGTGGGTGCGGATCTGCGCCGCGTGTTGTGTCGCGGCGCGCAGTTCGTCCAGCCGTGCGCGTGCCGCATCGACGGCGGCCGGCCAATTGGCTTGCAGCGCCTTCAGTTCCGCGACTTCGGCCAGTCGCTGCTGAACACGAGCGTCGATGACGCGCAGGCGGTCCTCGATGTCGCGTTCGGTCAACGACAACGGATCGTTGGCCGAGATGAGCAGTAATTCGCCGATCTCCGACGGCCCCGGGGCGCCTGCGCTGTCGAGCAGGTCCTGCGCCGGCGCCAGGCCTTTGGCGATCAATGAATCGATCTCGTCCACGGAATCGAGGAACTCGACCACGCCGGGATACAGAGCCCGCATCCGGTCGGCGGTGTCGGCAAGCCCGACGTGTTCGACCACCTCGCCGGGAGCGTTGATCACCCGCTGCGCCAGCGGGACCCGTTGGCGCGACACCTCGAGCGGACGTCCGCGCAGCCATCTCGTCAACTCGGCGCGCTCGTCGTCGTCGAGCCGTGAGCCACGGGCCCGCACCGCCTGCGCGGAGGTGAGGATCGACGTCATCCGTCCGAGGTCCTCCCAGAGCTGGGCCAGGGAGCTCTCGATCACCGCCCACCGCCGCGCCGTCACCCCGGTGGGCGGATACCGGCGCACGTGCGTCAGGCCGGAGTGGTTGTCCAACTCCACCAGGTTGGCCGACATGGCGTCGATTTCCTTTGCCCGCGAATCGAGTTCACGATCGATCTCGGCGGTACTCAAGTCGGTCACGATCAGTCCTGATACCGCGGCGTCGGCGGCGCGGGTGCGGGCCCCAGACTGCGCAGCCACGTGTTGTAGAGACGTTCCCAGGTACCGTCGGTGCGCATCTGCTCGAGGACACCGTTGACGAAGCGAACGAGGTCGGTGTTCTCCTTCTTGATCCCGATGCCGTAGGGCTCGACGCCGAGGCCGGCGCCCACCAGCTCCACGGTCGGGTCCTGATTGGCCAGCCCGGCGAGTACCACGTCGTCGGTGCTGATCGCGTCGACCTGACCCTGCTGCAGCATCACCAGGCAGTCGGTCCAGCTGCTCACCCCGAACAGCTCGGGCCTGGGGTCCAGCGCATACAGCGCCGCCAGCGACGTCGTGCCTTTGACTGCACACACCCGTTTTCCGGAAAGGGCGGCGGCAGAATCGATTCCCGATCCCTTCAATGCGAGGATGCGCTGGTTGGCGTTGTAGTAGACCGTGGAGAACGCGACGTTCTCTTTGCGTGCGCAGGTGATCGAGAAGGTCCGCACCACCAGATCCACCTGGCCCGACTGCAGCGCCGGTTCCCGTTGGCCGGCATCCACCACCCGCAGGTCGATGCGATTCGGATCACCGAAGATCGCGCGGGCAACCTCGCGGGCGACGTCGATGTCGAAGCCTTCGAGCTGTCCGGTCGCGGGGTTGCGGTAGCCGAACAGGAAGGTGTTCTGGTCCACACCGACGACCAGGCGGCCGCGTTCGGCGATGGTCGCCATGGTCGAACCGGGCGGCATGGCACCCGGCGCGAACCGCGGCCCGGGCGCCGCGCTGGCCTCCCGGTCACAATCCACATTGCCCGCCGCACTCGGCGCCTCGGTGACCTGCTGCGCGCCGGCCGGCAGCGGGTCGACCGGTGCGACACTGACCGAGACCGACGGGGTTGACCCGCCGCATCCGGCGACGGTGAGCCCAATGGCCAACAAGGCCAGCGTAATCCGCGCGTTCACAGGAATTCCTTGAGCCGCGGCCACAATCCGACGGCCGCCGCTGCCGCGGCCACCACCATCAAGATCAAGGTTCCGGTCGGACTCCACGCCAGGAAGTCACCGGCCGCGGACACCCTGTCTCGCAGCGTGCCGCGCGTTTCCTCGATCTCGGCCCGCAAGCTGCTCTCGACGATGTTGAACTGCGCCTCCGAACCCGCCGGATCGCCGCCGATCGCCTGGGTGACGGCACCCGGATAGTCGCCGTCGAGATAGGCCGCGACCTGTTGCTGGTGACTGACATTCCACTGCCGCACTCCGTCCACGGCTTCCAACGGCCCCGAGTCCAATAACGCGCTCAGTTCACCGATGTGGCTGTTGAACGACTGCTCGCCGGCCGTGATGTCGCCGCGCGCGATCAACTGCAATGTCTCGTCGGTGCGCGCCTGCTGGGCCAGAATCCGTGCTTGTGCCAGTTCCTCGAACCTCGCGGTGCCCTCGGTTCGGCTGTCGTCGACAGCTCCGGCTGCCAGCTGGGTGGCCGCCAGCGTCCATCCGATCACCACCAGCACCAGCGTGGCTGCCGCCACCAGACCCACGTTGAAGGTCCGGTTCGTGCGGGCCGACGTCACCACCGAGCCGATGCCGATCGCCACCAGGACGAGAACCAGCAACACCAGTCCGACGATCGGCAGCGAGCTGATGCCGCGCTGATCCGCGTCGAGCGCGGCCAGCTTGTCGGTGTAGATCTTCTGGGCGCTGGGCAGCATCGAGGTCTGCATCAACGACGACGCTTCCCGCAGATAGGCCGACCCGATGGGGAAGCCCTGGCGGTTGTTCGCTCGCGCGGCCTCCACCAGGCCCGTGTACGCGGACAGTTCTGCCGAGACCTGTGCAGCCGCAGTGCGGGTGTCCGCATCGGCGGCCCCGGCCGTCACATCGGTCAGCGCGGCTGCCGCATCGGCCAGGGCTTGCCGGTACCGGGTCCGCACCGGAGCGGTCTCCACCCCGCCGGACAGGAATGCCGAGGCCGCGGCGGCATCGGCGGCCGACAGCGCGGCGTACAGATTCTGCGAGGCGTACGCGAGCGGCTCGGAATGGTCCAGCACCGCGTTGCGCTCGGCGATGCGGCCGTCGAGTTGACCACCGAGCACCACGCCGGCGATCACGCAGGCGGCCGCGACGATCACCGCGACGAGGCCGAGGATCCCGGGCGTGGTTCGGGCAAGACGCCGCAGCCACGCCACGGACGCCTGGGCATCCAGCGTTCGCGGAGTGCTTGTCTGTGGAGCGCTTATGGCCACCACCCCCATCCCAGAGCAAGATCGTAGCGCCAGCGGATTCCGACGTCGCCTGATGAGGGAAAATGCCGGTCCCGGCAGCCAACTCGGGCGTCTCGGTCGAAGGTGCTCAGAACCGCGTCAGCCGGCGACGAACAGTTCGAGCTGGATGTTGTCGGGATCGCGGAACACCACCGTGGCGAACTCAAACGGAACGTGGCACTCCCGAATGCCGGAGTGCTCGATGCCGAGCTCCTCCAGCCAGGCGGTCCACGCCTCCAGGTCCTGCCGGGTGGCCACGTTCAGCGCCACGTGGTCGAGGCCGGTGCAGGCTTCGTCGAAGGCCGCGCCGTCGTTGCCGGTGTTGGTGTGCAGCCCGACCAGCACACCAGAGCGCGGTTCGATGAGCAGCTCGGCGTAGCCGGTGTCCTCGCATCCGAAATGGGGGAACTTCATCGGAACACGGTCGGCACCGAGCAGCCGTTGGTACCAGTCCAGGCTGGCCTCGAGGTCGGTGACGGTGACGGAGATGTGATGGAGCCCCGTGACGGCGGGAGCAGGAGAATCACTCATTTCTGGAGTGTCGCAGAGACGGTGGGTCGGCAACGGCGTATGGCAAGTTGTACCTGTGAGTTCAGATGCCCTCGTGCAGGAGATGCTCGATGAGTTCCAACTGCGAAAGTTGGTGCACAGCTACTGCCGTGCCGTCGATCGCGGCGATCTCCCGACGCTGCGCAGTCTGTACCACCACGACGCCGAAGATCACCACGGCGCATTCTCGACGGGCTCTGCCGAGGACCTCCTCGAGGGGCTCGTCGCCGCCCGCCCCTACCTGCGGTCGATGCAACACCACGTCACCACCACGAACTTCGCCATCGACGGCGACCGCGCGGAAGGCGAGATCTACAGCATCGCCACCCACACCTTCACCGCGGGCGACCACGACGTCGACGTCATTGTCGGTGGCCGATACCTCGACAAGTACGAGAAGCGTTCCGGCACATGGAAAATTCTCGAACGCGCCATCGTCACCGATACGGCCTACGTGAACAACCCGTCGTCGGTCGATCTGAGCCATCCCATCACCAAGGACACCCCGAGCGGAACTCCCGATCCGCACGATCCCTCGTACGGGTTCTTCTCACTCTTGGGCAAGGACGGTTGATGCGCGCGGTCATCTTCGAGGAGTTCGGGGGTCCGGTCGAGGTTCGGGCCGTCACCGATCCGGTGCCCTCGCCGGGCGGCGTGGTGGTGCAGGTGCATGCAACCGGGTTGTGTCGCAGCGACTGGCACGCCTGGGCCGGCCACGACGACGGCGTCGCACTCCCCCACGTCCCCGGCCACGAATTGGTCGGCATGGTCGTTGCGGTGGGCGCCGACGTCCGCCGGTGGACAGTCGGCGACCGGGTCACCACCCCGTTCGTCTGCGGCTGCGGCACCTGCGAGTGGTGCCGTCGCGGTCAGGCCCAGGTGTGTCCGGACCAGACCCAGCCGGGTTTCACCCACTGGGGCTCCTTCGCCGAATACGTTGCCCTGCATGCGGCGGACGCGAACCTGGTCGCAGTCCCCGACGCCATCAGCGACGCCGCCGCCGCCGGGCTGGGCTGTCGATTCGCCACCGCCTACCGCGCCTTGACTGTTCGCGCCCGTGTCACGGCCGGCGAGTGGGTCGCCGTGGTCGGGGTCGGCGGTGTCGGCCTGAGTGCGGTGCAGGTCGCCGTCGCCGCGGGCGCCAACGTGATCGCGGTCGATCGCACGCCGGCAGCATTGGCCCTGGCGCGCAGGCTGGGCGCGCAGCACACTGTTTTGGCCGATGGTTCCGATACCGCCCAGCGGGTATCCGATCTCTCCGGCGGGGGGACGCACGTGGCCGTCGATGCGGTGGGCTCGGTGTCGACGTGTGCCGCTGCGATCCACAGCCTGCGGCGCCAGGGCCGCCACGTGCAGGTAGGGCTGTTACCGAATGTGGGCGGGCATCCTGCCGTGCCGATGGACCGCGTGATCGCCTGGGAGCTGGACGTTCTCGGCAGCCACGGCATGGCCGCGGTGGATTATCCGGCCATGCTGGGTCTGGTCGAAGCGGGCACGCTACGGCCGCAGGCGATGGTGGAGCGCGTCGTAGGACTGGCCGAGGGCGCGCGGCGGCTGCCGACATTCGACAGTGCCGGTCCCGTCGGCGTCACGCTAATCGACCCGCGGCTGGCTTGACGGCGGTCAGACCCCACGCTCGACCGGCAGAATGCCCTGTTTGACGGCCGCTGTCAGCGCGGCGTGGTCGGCTTCGGTCTGGTCGGCGTAGCGCCGGGCGAACATGCACAGCGCCGTGTCCACCCGATCGGAGCGGCCCATGTACCCCGAGATCATCGAGGCTCCGCTGGTGCGGGCGTGTCCCTTGGCCAGCAGCTGCCCGACCACTCCGGCGTAATCGGTGAGTGCGGCGGCGTCCATTGCGTCAATCGGTATGGTGCCCTTCATGTTCCGGAACTGCCGGACGTAGTACTGCCGCCCGTCCATCGTGGTCCAGCCCAGCAGCGGATCGCTCACCGTCTGCAGCGCCTGCTGGTACTCCACCACCCGCTGACCCTGGTGTGCATGCCAGGCCGATTCGCCGTGCACGTATCGCGCCAACACCGACCGGCGGGCCTGCTTGAGCTGTAGGAAGACCACGTCGTCCGGCGAGGAGCCCTCCAACAACGCGACGTACGCCCGCAACCCGACACTGCCCACCCCGACCACCTTGTGCGCGACGTCGACCAGGGTGTAGCCGCCCAGTACCCGCCGCCAATGGGGCGACAGCGTTTGCAGGTACTCGTCGAGCGCCTCGGCCAACATCGCTGCCTCCGGGTCCGGGAGCCGAGTGATCAGCGGCGGTTCCTCGACGATATTGCGCACGCCGTCCACCTCGCGGGTGAACCGCGGCAGCGCGCGGTCGCTGGTGCGGTTGCGCGCCCGCTTGGCCGACCGCGCCACCCGGCGCTGCAGCGGACCGCCGGTCTCGGCGGCAAGCCGGTCGACGTCGAGGCGGTTGAAGGAGCGCGAGAACAGCGTCTGGTCGGCCAGCCGCCGCAGCTCCTGTCGATAGGCGGCGACACACGAGACCGCCGACCCGCCGCATTGCTCTTCGTTCGCCCCGTTCTGGCGCCCGGCAACCCAGATGCTGGCGACCAACCGGCGCAGGTCCCACTCCCAGCCACCGGGGTGCGCTTCGTCGAAATCATTGAGGTCGATCACCAGGTCGCGCTCCGGCGAGGCGTAGAAACCGAAGTTGCCCAGGTGGGAGTCACCGCAGACCACCGGGGTGATGCCCGTGGCCGGCAGGTGTGCGACGTCCTCGGCCATCACGACGGCGGTACCGCGCAGGAAGCCGTAGGGCGAGGCGATCATGCGCCCGACCCGGACCGGAATCAGGCGCTCGGCCCGGCCCTGGTGACTGAGCAAGATCTGTTGGATCGGGTCGGGCCGGTCGGCGGGTGGCTCCCAGTCGGCCAGTGTGCGCCTGGGTACCCGCTTGCGCAGACTCTTGCCGAGGGCGTAGCGCTCTGCCCTGGTGACCGGGCGCTGTCGCAGTGACTGGTAGGCGCTCCCGTCGGCCTCCGCCAGCACGGTGTGGTCCCTGGTCTGCTGCCTCGTCACGAACTCGACCCCTCCACGTTCATATCGGCGACCACGAGCTCTGCCCGTCGAGCCGGCACAACGGCGGGTAACCGATCATAAAGCGTCCCCAGGTCGCCGCGGATGGCGTCGGCGTCACCGGTCCCGGACGCTATTGCGCGAGGTATCCCCCGTCGACGGGCAGCACGACGCCCGTGATGAACGACGCCTCGTCGGAGGCGAGGAAGGCAATCGCGCCGGCGACTTCGGCCGGCTCACCGAGGCGGCCCATCGGATGCATGAGCTCGATCGAAGCCAGGTACTCCGAGCCACCCGGCTCGTCAGGAATCCGTTTGACCGCCTCGGTTCGGATCGTTCCGGGGGCGACGGCGTTCACTCTGATCCCGCGGTCGGCCCACTCGACTGCCAGATGTTTGGTCAAGCCGGTCGCGATGAACTTGGCGGGCCCGTAGGCAGCCTGGCGTTTCTGGCCTGCCAGTCCGGAGATCGAGGACAGGCAGACGATGGCGCCACCGCCGGTGGGCAGCATTGCTTCGATCGCGAACTTGCAGGTGAGGAACATGCCGCGCCCGTCGACGGCCATCACCTCGTCCCAGCCGGCGACGGTCACCTCCATGACATCGCCGAGCGGGATGATCCCCGCATTGGCCACCAGCACATCGAGCCGGCCGAAGCGGTCGGTCGCCGCCGCGATCATCCGCCGCGCGTCCGTCTCGACCGAGACGTCGCCGATGACCGTCTCGACTACCGTGCCGGCGCCCCGCAATTCCTCGGCCAGCGCCAGCAGCGGCTCGCCCTGGATATCGGTCAGGATCAGCCGCGCGCCCTCGCGGGCGAAGAGCTCGGCGGTCGCCCGACCGATGCCGAACGCCGCCCCGGTGATCACCGCGGATTTCCCGAGCAGACGTCTTGGTCCTTGGCTCAATGGTTTCCCCATCGCGTCAGTCCTCCGCAGGTCGCGTGGGATTCACCGCCGTATCGTGTCACTGCTGGTCAGCCCTGTCCGTCCTTTGCTCGTCGCGGCGTATCGATAGCGGTTTCCTGCGCGCTCGGGTGACGCACTATCATTTGTCAGGTCAAAACCTCTCGCCAGGTTTTGGCCATAAGCCGGGGCCTGTTCACGCAGGTCGCCGGCCCTTCAATTGCCCGGGTTGACAAGCCTTTGACACAAGAAAGGCCCCCCATTTCTGGGGGGCCTGACCTGGTGTTTTCGGTGGAGCTGCCGGGAATCGAACCCGGGTCCTACGGCATTCCCTCAAGACTTCTCCGTGCGCAGTTCGCTACGTCTCTACTCGGATCTCCTGATCGCGCGAACAAGTCAGGATGACGATCCCAGTCGCTGTTTGATGTCCCCGTACATCCCGCGACCGGACGTATGGGTTTGTCCCTCTAGCTGATGCCAGGGTCCGGGCCGAGGGCGCTCCCGGTCTGACAGACACACCGTCG
>JBEVFK010000139.1:0-15538 GCA_040512325.1 Mycobacterium sp.
CAGTCGCACCGACCCCGGTGGGCGGGCCCGCGCCGAGTTCGTCGGTGACGGCAGGCGCACCGTCGAAATCCCGGTGGCGCAATGGGGTTCGCTGGTCTTCGTCAATGTCACGATGAGTGCGCCGGTGCCTCTGTCGATCGCGGGAAATCGCCCTCCGGACGGACTGGCGCCGGTGGTGATGGGGTCGCAGCTGGTGTCCGGCAACTGGTTGTCGACGCCGCAACGCAGCGCTGCGATGCTGGTGGAGGCCCTCGGCCGCGCGGACGTCCAGGTCACCGACGTGGCACCGAACCTGGTGATGGTGCAGTGCGGCACAGACATGTTCGCCGCGGTGAGTCGTCCGGCGGGCCACACCCGCAGCACCCTGGTGTGGGCACTGCTGCGTCCGCCTACCGGCATTCCGGCCATCGACGCGGTGCGCCTCGCCGAGATGGTGTCCAGGTGTGGGCCATCTCACGGCGGTCTTAACGAAGAGGAAACAGCGACCGTACCTCGTTGACGCCTGCTCATAGTCGACTGGTTGCAGACAGATCACCAGACGTGAGCTCGGACGGAGAGCGACGAGATGACTCGTACGGATATCGAAACTCCTGACTTCGCTTCGATTGCGACGGCCATGGTTTCTCCCGATACCGACGTGCGGATCCGTGGTGCCATCGATTTTCTTCGGGTCGAGACAGGTTGTGACACCTTCCTGGTCGCGTACAAGGCGCCTCAGGACAAGGGATTCAGCCTCGTCAACTCGATCGGCTATTCGGGCACGGTGGCCGGGCACCTCTCCTCGGATATCGAGACGATGCCGGAGTTCGCCACCCAGTTCTCCGACCACACGCGGGTGTGGGACTGGGAGGACGTGCCGGAATTCCCCTACTCCTACAGCGGTGCCGAAGTTCTGCGTCCCGAGGGGTTCAACAACGGGTTCTTGATGGTGCTGCACGACGGCGCCGGTGACGTGGTGGGTATGTGCCAGGCCAATATGGAGCGACCGGACTTCTCGGCGCGCAGCAGGTGCATGGTCGAGACCGCACGTCCCTTGTTCACCAAATATGTCACCCGGCTACGGGCCAAGTCACGTGCCCGGCTGACCCCTCGAGAGCAGGAGATCCTGGCGCTGCTGCGCGGCGGGCTCTCGAACGGCGAGATCAGCGACCGGTTGTTCCTGTCGCCACGCACCGTGAGTACCCATGTCGAACGCGTGCTGCGCAAGCTCGGGGTGGCCAACCGGGTGGCGGCCGCCGTGCACGCCACCGAACTGGATCTCGGTGAGCCCCAACGTGCGGTCGTGTCGGTTCCACCCCTGATCTGATCGGTCGGAGGGTTCCCGGGTGGCGGTGCAACGTCACCCGGAAAAGTGTTGTGCAATCGAAAGATGTTCGCCTGCAGCTAAATACGTCGTATGACGGATACCGCAGGCCGCCGCTGCTGCCTAGCGTGGAGTTCGATGTCGCGTAATGTCCACTGCCCGCCGGGGTGCAGTGCGGACACGACAACTCGTACCAGATCGAAATCGACCGTCCTAGACCCGGAGGACCACCGAATGACGCACGGACCTGAAAAGCTATGGCACACAGAGTAAAGACACTGTCGGCGGCATGTCTGGTCGCACTGCTGGCGATTGTCGCGATGGCAGGCTGCTCGCGTGGACCCGTGCAAACGGGCAACACGTTCGTGGTGGCCATCGAATCGGAAGCCGACATCCTCGATCCGCAGGTGGCCGGCGGTTGGGTGTCCTGGCGCATCAACCGGCAGATCTTCGAGCCGCTGGTGGACGAGGACCTGACCATCCCCTCCGCCGAAGCCACCATTCCGCCGCTCAAGCCGGGCCTCGCCGAGTCGTGGGACGTCTCCGCCGACGGCCTCGACTACATGTTCCACATTCGCCAGGGCGTCCAGTTCCACGATGGCACCCCGCTGAATGCAGAGGCCGTCGAGTACAACATCCGCCGGATGTGGGACAAGGAATCCCCGATGTACTCGGTCAAGGCCGGCGGCCAGACCAGCTTCGTCTGGAAGTTCGTCGAGTCGGTGAAAACCGTTGACGAGTACACGGTCAACGTTCACCTCAAGCAGCCCTTCTCGGAGTTCCTGCGCATGCTCACCCAAGGCGGCAACGGGTCGACCGCCATCATGAGCCCCACCGCGCTGGAGACCTACGGTGAGGACATCGCCGATCACCCGGTGGGCACCGGGCCGTTCAAGTTCAAGGAACGCATCCGGGGCGAGCGCATCGACCTGGTGCGCAACGACGACTACTGGGGCAAGGTCCCCTACATCGACGGTGTGGTCTTCCGGCCGCTGCCCGATCCGTCAGCGCGGACGGCCGCCCTGCGGTCCGGTGACGTCGACATGATCGCGGTGCCCAACCCCGACAGCATCGACAACCTGGTCGCCGAGGGTTATCAACTCTCGGAGGGGATTCCGCCGCACAGCTGGTATCTGTCGTTCAACATGCAGGACCAGTACACCTCGAAGCCGGAGGTGCGCGAGGCGATCAATCTCGCCATCGACCGGGAGGGCATGGCGCGCGATCTGCTGCGCGGCTCGGTGAATCCGGCCTACGGGGTGCAGGCGATGTCGGCCGGCGGTTATGTCGAACGCCGCGATGCCTACGAACGCAATCTGGACAAAGCCCGGCAGTTGCTGGCGTCGGCGGACCTGCCGAACGGATTCCAGACGACGCTGATCACCTCCACCGACGGCTCGGGTCAGATCATGCCCGCACAGATGGCCGAGTTCATCCAGCAGAATCTGGCGGAGATCGGAATCGACGTGAATATCCAGACCCAGGAATGGATCTCGTATCTGGGGGTATGGGCACGGGGGATGCAGCCCGGTGTCGGGATGGCCCAGATGTCGTGGGGGATGACCAGTCCGTACTGGTTGTACATCGCGACGTCCTCGGAGCTGCAGGCACCGAACGGGCCGAATGTCGGTTACTACGACAATCCCGTGCTCGACGAAGCGATGAACAACGCGATCACCGCACTCGATCCCGCGGAAGCCGACCGGTGGTGGCAGCGGGCCAACAACATCGTCAGCGACGACGACGCGCTGGCCCCGATCGTCAACGACAAGGCTCCCTACATGCTGGCCCCCTATGTCTCCGGTTTCGTCTCGGCCAGCGAAGAGTGGTACGACCTGACCGAAGTGAGGCTCGAACAATGACGCGTCTGATCGGAACCCGTTTGGGTTCAACACTGCTGGTGTTGTTCGGCGTCAGCCTCATCGTGTTCCTGCTCTTGCAGATGGTGCCGGGCGATCCGGCCGTCACCATCCTGGGCTCCGGCGCCACCGCCGAAACCGTGGCCGCATTGCGGACCGAGCTGGGGCTGGACCGATCACTTCCTGTGCAGTTCTTCGAGTACCTCGGCGGGCTGCTGCAGGGTGACCTCGGCCGGTCTCTGACGGTCAATGCCCCCGTCACCGACATCATGGTGCCGCGGTTCGCGAACACCCTGATCCTCACCGGTGCCGCGCTGGTGTTGTGCATCGTGATCGCCGTGCCGCTGGGGGTCATCGCCGCCCACAAGCAGTACAGCATCTTCGACCGGGCCTCCATGGTGATCTCCCTGGCCGGCGCGAGCGTCCCGGTGTACTGGTTCGGGCTGCTGCTGATCGGTGTCTTCTCGATCAGCCTGGGCTGGTTGCCGACCTCGGGGATGTACAACCCGCGCTTCCCCGGCGGATTCGGTGATCTGCTGGCGCATCTCATCCTGCCGGCCATCGCGGCGGCCCTGGTACCGCTGGCGGTGATCGCGCGGATGACCCGCAGCGTGATGGTCGACATCCTGCAGCAGGACTACATCCGCACCCTGCGCGCCTCGGGCTTGTCCACCACGTCGGTGTTGTGGCGCCACGCCCTGCGTAATGCGCTTCCGCCGATTGTCAACATCATCGGTCTGCAGGTCGGATACCTGCTCGGTGGCGTGGTGTTCGTCGAAGTGGTGTTCGGCTGGCCGGGTCTGGGCCAGCAGCTCTACACCTCGATCACCCAGCGTGACATCCCGGTGGTGCAGGCCGGGGTGCTGTTCATCGCGCTGGCCTTCGTGATCATCAACCTCTTCGCCGACACCGCCGTCGGCCTGCTCGATCCCCGGACCAGAAGGGCGGCCCGCTCATGAGTGCGACAGTCGAGGCAGGCGTCGAGCTCTCACCCACTGGTACCCGACCACCGACCGCCGGCGCCCCGGCCGGGCCGGCAGCACCGAAACCACCGTGGAAACTGGCAGTTCGTGCCTTCACCCGCGACAGGTGGGCTCTCGTCTCCTTGGTCATCCTGGTGCTGGTGGCACTGGCAGCGATCTTCGCGCCACTGCTGACGCCCTACAGCCCGGTCGCAGGCGATCCGGTGAACCGGCTCGCCGGGATCGGTACCGACGGTCACCTCCTCGGGCTGGACGGGCAGGGCCGCGACATCTGGACCCGGCTGCTCTACGGCGGCCGCAACTCGCTGACCGTGGCGGTGGTTCCGGTGCTGCTGGTGTTCCCGCTGGCGTTGTTGATCGGCCTGTTCGCCGGATTCCAGCGCAGCCGCGCCGGGGAGACCCTGATGCGGGTGCTGGACGTGCTGTTCGCGTTCCCCCTCGTATTGCTGGCGATCGCCCTGTCGGCGGTGCTGGGTGCCGGTCTCGGCAATGTGATGCTGGCGATCGGGATCACCCTGGTGCCCTACATGGCCCGCGTCGCGTACACCGCGACCGTGCAGGAATCCTCGAAGGACTACGTGGAAGCGGCCCGCGCGTACGGGGCCAACCCGTTGCTGCTGATGTTCCGCGAGCTCATGCCCAACGTCGTGGTGCAGCTGCTCGTCTACGCAACGACGCTGTGCGGGTTGATGATCGTGGTGGCCTCGGGGCTGAGCTTCCTCGGCGTCGGCGTCATTCCGCCCACCCCGGACTGGGGCATCATGACCGCCGACGGCAAGAACGTGCTCCTCGAGGGCATCTACCACGTCGCCACCATTCCCGGTCTTCTCATCCTCGTCGTCTCGCTGGCGTTCAACCTGATCGGCGACGGGGTCCGTGACGCACTCGATCCGAGAAAGCAGACCAGCTGATGAACAACATCCTGGAGGTCAACAACCTCTCGGTGGACTTCCACACCGACGGCGGCGTGGTGCACGCGGTCAAAGCGGCGAACATCCACGTGCGGGAAGGCGGAATCCTCGGCGTGGTGGGGGAGTCGGGCTCCGGAAAGTCGGTGACCGCGCTGACGGTGCTGCGCCTGCTGGGTACCGGTCGGGCCGAGATCACCAGCGGTGAAATCCTGTTCCGCGGTGAGAATCTCCTCGACAAGACGGACAAGGAGATGCGGGCCATCCGCGGCCCGCACATCGGATTGGTGTCGCAGAACGCGCTGTCGGCGCTGGATCCGTCGTTCACCATCGGCGCCCAACTGATGGAAGTGATCCGGCTGCACCAGGGGGTCGACAAGGCCACGGCGCGGGCCAAGGCACTCGAGGCCCTCGAACTGGTGGCGCTCCCCGAGGCGAAGCGGCGGATGAAGGCCTACCCGCACGAACTGTCCGGCGGTCAACGTCAGCGGGTGGTCATCGCGATCGCCCTGTCCTGCCGGCCGGAACTGCTGCTCGCCGACGAACCGACCACAGCGCTGGACGCCACCGTGCAGAAACAGATCCTCGATCTGCTGCTCGACATCAACCGCGAACTCGGCACGTCGATCCTGTTGGTGACACACGACTTCGGCGTCGTCGCCCACGTCTGCACCGACGTCACCGTCATGCGCCGAGGAGACGTCCTGGAATCCGGCACCGTCGACCAGGTGCTCACCAAGCCCGAACACCCCTACACCAAGGGGCTGATGCGGGCGGTCCCCCGGTTGCATCTCGATGCCACCACCCGCGCGGTGCCGCGCGCGGACCGCCGACTGTTCGAGTTCCACGGCGAAACCAGCAAGGAGCAACATGTCGCTTGACAACCGATTGATCCGCGTCAAGGACCTGACGAAGGTCTTCTCCGTGCGCGGCGAGAACGGCAAGCGCGCCGACTTCGTCGCCGTCGACTCCGTCAGCTTCACCATCACCGGCGGCCAGACATTCGGTCTGATCGGTGAGTCCGGTTCCGGCAAAACGACTATCGGTCGGATGGTGATGGGGCTGGAGAAGCCGACGTCGGGTTCGGTGACCTTCGACGGCAATGAACTGGTCGGGTTGTCCGATCTCGACATGCGCCGGTACCGCCAGCAGATCCAGATCGTGTTCCAGGATTCGGGGTCGGCGTTCAACCCCCGGCGCAGCGTGGGCGCGCAGATTTCGTATCCGCTCAAGCGGTTCCGGAACACGCCGCCGGCCGAGGCGCGCAAGACCACCCTGGAGCTGTTGGACCGCGTGGGAATGCTGCCCTCGCACTACGACCGCTACATCCACGAGTTCTCCGGTGGGCAGCGGCAGCGCCTGGGGATCGCCCGCGCACTGGTGAGCAACCCTGACTTCCTCGTGCTCGACGAGCCGACCGCGGCGCTGGATGTCTCGGTCCAGGCGCAGATCCTCAACCTGCTCAAAGACCTTCAGCGTGAACGCAACCTGACGATGATGCTGATCACCCACAACCTGGCGCTCGTCGAGCACATGTGTGAGAACGCGGGCGTGCTCGACCACGGTGAACTCGTCGAAGTCGGGCCGGTGGATCAGCTGTTGACCAATCCCGGGACCGACATCACCCGCAAGCTCGTCGACGCCGTCCTCGAACCAGAACTCGCCGGCGCAACCACCTGAAGGGGGACCTATGACCGAGACACTGGCCAGTCCGACGACGAGAGAAGTGGATCCCGTCGAAGCAGTACGCGCATCGCTGGCGCGGATCACCCAGACCGAAGACAAGATCCAGGCGTTCGCGGCGGTCTTCGCCGACGAAGCGCTGGCGGTGGCGCATCAGCAGCGGGAAGCCGGCGCCGACGGGCCCCTGTGGGGGATTCCGGTGGTGGTCAAGGACATCTACGACGTGGGCGGCTACCGCACCGGTAACGGGTCTCTCGGCGCTCCGGAACACCTCGCCGCCCAGGATTGTGAGGCGGTGCGACGACTGCGGTCGGCCGGCGCGATCATC
The DNA here is from genome assembly GCA_040512325.1 of Mycobacterium sp. Taxonomy (GTDB): domain Bacteria; phylum Actinomycetota; class Actinomycetes; order Mycobacteriales; family Mycobacteriaceae; genus Mycobacterium. Next base: position 7,065 of record JBEVFK010000139.1, read on the forward strand.
CTGGGTAAGACCACCACCCACGAATACGCCTACGGGGTCAACACTCCGCCGACACGCAACCCGTGGTCACCGGACCGGATTCCGGGCGGATCCAGCGGCGGCAGCGGCGCTGCCATCGCCGCGGGGGTGACGACCTCGGGCCTCGGCACCGATACCGGCGGATCGATCCGCATCCCGGCCGCGCTGTGCGGCGTCACCGGCCACAAGCCGACGTTCGGCATGGTGAGCCGACGCGGGGTCAGTGCGTTGAGCTCCACGCTGGACCACGCCGGACCGCTGGGCCGCACCGTCGACGACGCCGTGGCATTGCTCGAGGTGATCGCGGGACACGACCCGGGCGACCCCTACAGCAGCACCGCACCCGTCCCGGATTTCCGTGCCGAATTCGGCCGTGGGCTGGCGGGTTTGACCATCGGGGTGGCCGAACCGTACTTCTGCGACCGGCTGTCTCCGGACGTGGCTGCCGTCTTCGACGCCGCGGTGCGCACCCTCGAGTCCGCGGGAGCCACCATCCGCCGGGTGGAGTTCACCGATGTCGAGTTGAGCTCGGAGGTGGTGAAGGTGGTCTGCGGGGTCGAAGCCGCGGCCTGGCACGCCATACAGACCGGGATGAGTCCGGACAAGTTCGGCGCCGACGTGCAAGAGTCGCTGGCGGCCGGCGCCGCCTACAGCGGCGTCGAGTACCTCGCCGGCTTACGGGCCCGAGCCGCCGTCATCACGGGGATGAACGAGATGTTCGAGTCGGGGATCGATCTGCTGATCTCGGCGACCATCCCGATGACCGCACCACCCTACGGCGCCACCGAAGTCGACTTCGGCGGCGAGATCACGCCCATCCTGTGGGCGGTCAATGCCCTGACGGTGCCGGCGAATGTGACCGGGATGCCGGCGCTGACGGTGCCTGCCGGTTTCGGCGACGACGGTCTGCCGGTCGGCCTTCAGCTGATGGGCCGCCTCGGCGCCGACGCGACGGTACTGGGTGCCGGACGCGCCTTCGAGGCGCTCGCCGGCTGCGTAGACGCCTCACCTGCCCTCTGACCGATCCGAAGGAGATCTCATGTCCGACAACGATTCCGTTCCGTCCAAAGCGGAGGTGGCCGCGGCGTTCACCTTCGCCGGGCTGACTGTGTCCCCCGACCGGCTGGAGGCGAACTACGAGACCTACTCGACCACGCTGGCGCTCATCCGGCAGGCGTCGACTCCCGGGCTGGGCGAAGCCGTGCCCGCCGTGGGCTTCAAAGCCAGCTGGCACTGACAGAAAGGCACCCCATCATGGAACTGTACGAACTTCCGCTGCTCGAGGTTGCGAAGAAGATCCAGGCCAGAGAGGTTTCGCCGGTCGAAGTCGCGAAGGCGTCGCTGGCCCGGCTCGAGGAGACCGAACCCGCACTGACGGCGTTCGTCACCGTCACCCCGGAGTTGGCACTCGAGCAGGCGAAGCTGGCCGAGAAGGAGATCGCCGGCGGACACTACCGGGGGCCGCTGCACGGCATCCCACTGGGCGTCAAAGACCTCTACAACACCGCAGGGGTGAAGACCACCTCCAGCTCGGCGCAGCGGGCGGACTACGTGCCGGATGCCGATGCGGCTTCCGTCGCCAAGCTCTACGACGCCGGCATGATCCTGATCGGCAAGACCCACACCCATGAATTCGCCTATGGGGCCACCACTCCCACCACCGGCAACCCCTGGGCACCCGACCGCACCCCCGGCGGCTCCAGCGGCGGCTCGGGGGCCGCGGTGGGCGCCGGCGTGGTACATGTCGCGCTGGGCAGTGACACCGGCGGCTCGATCCGCATCCCCGCCGCACTGTGCGGCACCGTCGGCCTCAAACCGACCTTCGGCCGGGCCTCCCGGGTCGGTGTCGCCTCGCTGTCCTGGTCGCTGGATCACGTGGGGCCGTTGAGCCGCAATGTGATCGACGCCGCCCTGGTGATGGCCGCGATGTCCGGCTACGACCGCCGGGATCCCGGCACGGTGGATGTGCCGGTACCGGACATGGTCTCCGGCATCGACGGCGGCGTCGCAGGCAAGAAGATCGGCATCCCCACCAACTACTACACCGAGCAGCTCGACCCGGAGGCAGCGGCGGCGACCAAGGCCGCCGCCGGCATTCTGGAAGGACTCGGGGCCGAGCTGGTGGAGGTCACCATCCCGATGGCCGAGCACATCATCGCCACCGAGTGGGCCATCATGATGCCCGAAGCCGCCGCGTATCACCAGGACTCCCTGCGTGATTCGCCGGAGAAGTTCACCGACGAGGTGCGCACCCTGCTCGAGACCGGGGCCGCGGCACTGGCCACCGATTACGTCAACGCGCTGCGGCTGCGCACCCTGGCCCAGGCAGCCTGGCAAGAGATGTTCTCCGCCATCGACGTACTGCTGGCGCCCACCCTGGTGGGGCCGGCGGCCCTGCGCTCGGATCCGTTCATCACCTGGCCCGACGGCACGAAAGAACCCGCGACCGCGGCGTACGTACGCTACTCGGCGCCGGCCAACATCACCGGCCTGCCGTCGCTGTCGGTGCCCGCGGGGTTCACCGCCGACGGACTTCCGCTCGGGGTGCAGATCATCGGAAAGCCGTTCGCGGAGCCGGAGATCCTGCAGGTCGGTTATGCGCTGGAACAGAATTCGGATGTCGTCGGCAAGATCGCGTCGGTCGTGGCCAAGGCGGCTTGACGATGCGGATGCTCGAGGGCATCGTCGGGTGGGACGACGACGACGCCATCGCGGAACGGTTGCATGAGCTGCGCCATCACCACGCGGTGGAATACGTGCATCTGGACGTGCACGACCTGGACCGCAAACGGCTGCGGGTCACCTCCGATGCCGGCACCGACTACGCGGTGGTGGTGGCGCGCGACACCACGCTCGGCGACGGCGCGGTGCTGCTCCTCGATGCCGACCTGGCCGTGGTGGTGCGCGCGGGTGCGCCGCAGACGCTGACCCTGCGGGCGCACGACCTCGGGGCCGCGCTGCGCCTCGGGTTCCTGGCCGGGCACCTGCACTGGAAATCCGATCAACACGACGACACCCTGGTGGTCCACCTGGAGGGTCCGGAGCCCGACTACACCGCGCGGATCGCCGAGCTGCTGGCCGCCGGCCGGGTCGAGCGTGTCTGTGACTGAGGCGGCCATGACTGACCCGGCCCAGCTGCTGGCCGCGATCCGGTTCGGCGACAGTGCCTTTCCATCGGGCGGCTTCGCCTTCTCCTCAGGACTCGAGGGCTCCCACCGCGACGACCTGGTGCGCGACGAAACCGACGTCGGTGCCTTCGCCGCCGAACAGCTCGACGGCCGGTGGCACCGGTGTGACCGGGTGCTGTTGCGGCAGGCCTGGGATGCCCAGGAGGTGGCCCCCGTCGACGATCTGGCTGAAGCGGTCGCCACCATGTCGGTGCTGCGGGATGCGTCCCGGCGTGCGGGGGCCGCCACCCTGGCGACGTTCGCGGCCGTCTTGGACGCCGCGCAATATCCCGAGGTGGCCGACTACCGGGGGAAGGTGCTCGCCGGAGCCGCGCCGGGGCATCTGCCGGTGGTCCAGGCTGTCTGCCTGCGCGCCGCGGGCCTGACGATGGCGACCGCCGAGGCGGTGGCGGCCTGGCAGGTACTCTGCGGAATCACCGGGGCCGCCGTCCGTATCGGCATCATCGGACATCTTGGTGCGCAACGCATCACGTCCACACTGACCCCACTATTGCTCGACCTGCTGAACCGGCAGCCCCGCAGCACCCCCGCCGTCTTCACCGCCTACGCCGACATCGCCGCTCAGCGCCGCGGTGACGGCATGCGACTGTTCGCAAGTTAAGGGAGAACCATGAACCTGACGCCCACCGAGATCGAACGTCTCACCCTGTTCAGTGCGGCGGAGCTGGCGCGGCGCAACCTCCGCGAAGGCATCCTGCTGAGTCATCCGGAAGCGGTGGCACTGCTGGTCGACGAGGTGATGGTGGCGGCCCGCAAGAACATGGCCTACGACGAGGTGATCGATCTGGCGGCAGGTCTGTTACGCGCTGAGCAGTGCGAGCCGGGGGTGCCCGACATGGTGCGCATCGTGACCCTCGATGCCCCGTTCATCGACGGCACCAAGCTGGTGACGCTGATCGACCCGATCACCCCGGGGCAGGACGACATCCGCCCCGGCGAGATCATCGTCGGCGACGAGCCGGTGGAGCTGTTCCCCGGTGCCGAGCGGGTGGCACTGACCGTCGTCAACCGAGGAGACCGAGACATCCAGGTGCGCAGCCAATCACATTTCTTCGAGACCAACTCGGCGCTGGAGTTCGACCGGCGCGCGTCCTGGGGCCACAAACTCGACATCGCCTCCGGTGCCGGCGTCCGCTTCGAACCCGGCATCCCCGTCGACGTGCAGTTGGTGCCCATGGCCGGTGACCGGGTGATCCACGGTTTCTCCGGTCTGGTCGACGGACCGCTGGATGTCGCACTGTGACTTCCATCGACCGGGCCGCCTACGCCCGCGTGTTCGGGCCGACGACCGGTGACCGGGTCCGGCTCGCCGACTCCGATCTGTTCATCGAGGTCGAACACGACCACACCATCCCCGGCTACGAGTTACTTAGCGGGGCCGGCAAATCCGTACGTGACGGCGAAGGGTACCGGCCGTCGACCAAAGTCTCCGACGGGGCGCTGGACTACGTGATCATGAACGCGCTGATCGTCGATGCGGTGACGGGGATCATCAAGGCCGACATCGGGATTCGCGACGGCCGGATTGTCGGCATCGGCAAGGCCGGAAACCCCGATACCATGCCCGGTGTCACCGCAGGGATGGTGGTCGGTACCGCCACCACGCCCATTCCGGCCGAGGGCATGATCGTCACCGCGGGCGCCATCGAGACGCACGCACATCTGATCTCGCCGCAGCAGACCGAGCATGCGTTGTCCACGGGGACCACCACGTTGATCGGCGGGTCGCTGGGCCCGACGTTCGAGGTGGCCACCGGTGGGCCACGCAATCTGGGGCTGTTCCTCAAAGCGGGCGAGTACTCGCCGATGAACTACGTTCCGTTCGGCCGTGGTTCGTCGGATTCGGCAGCGGTGCTGGAGATGGTGGCCGCGGGTGCGGGTGCGGTGAAGATCCACGAGGATTTCGGCGCGTCCCCCGCGATCATCGACAAGACCCTGGTGGCAGCCGATTCCGCTGATTTCGCGGTGCACCTGCACACCGATTCGATCAATGAGTTCGGCTTCTCCGAGACCACCATGTCCACCATCGGGGACCGGACGATTCACATGTATCACGTCGAAGGTGCCGGCGGCGGGCACGCTCCCGACCTGATCCGCTGCGTCGGCTACGGCAACGTCATTCCGGGCACCACCAATCCCACCAACCCGTACACCCTGGGCGGTCTCGACGAGGGTGTGCCGATGACCATGCTGGCGCATCTGATGAATTGGGAAGCGCCGGAGGACATTGCGTTCGCCGAGGCCCGGATCCGCCCGCAGACCATGGTGGCCGAGGACTTCCTGCACGACATGGGGGCCATCTCGATCTTCGGTAGCGACACCCAGGGGATGGGCCGGGTGGCCGAGAACATCGCCAACTGCTGGCAGTTGGCCGCGGTGATGAAGCAGCGGGTGGGGCGGCTGCCCGAGGAGACCACGGCCGCCGCCGACAACGAACGCGTCAAACGCTATCTCGCCAAACTGACCATCAATCCGGCGATTTCGATCGGTGCCGACCCACACATCGGTTCTGTCGAGGTCGGCAAGGTGGCCGACCTGGTGATCTGGCAGCCCGCGTTCTTCGGCGTCAAGCCCAGGGAAGTGCTCAAGAACGGGTTTGTCGTCTGGGCGGCGCTGGGTGATGCGGCCGGGTCCATCTCGTCGTCGGAGCCGGTGATCCAGCGGGCCAACTGGGGTGCCCTCGGTGACGCCGCCGCAGAACTGGGCTTTGTGTTCATGTCGTCGCTCGCTGTCGACGCCGGGGTGCCGGAGCGGCTCGGGCTGCGCAAGAACGTGCTGCCCATCCGCTCGGTGCGGGCGCTGCGCAAGAGCGACATGGTGCGCAACAGCGCACTGCCGCAGGTCGAGGTGGATCCGCGGACGTTCGAAGTCCGCGCCGACGGCCGGTTGCTCACCGCGGAACCCGCGGTGACAGTGCCGTTCTCGAGGAAGTACATGCTGCGATGACGGCGGCTCGCATCGGTATCGGCGGACCGGTGGGGTCCGGCAAGACCGCACTCGTGGAAGCGCTGTTGGCCGGGTTTGCACGCCGGGGACGGGTGCTGTCGGTGATCACCAATGATCTGGTGACGGCCGAGGACGCCGAGCGGGTGCGTCGGTCCGGTTTGATCGACCCACGGCGGGTCCGCGCGGTGGAAGCCGGCGGGTGCCCGCACACCGTCATCCGCGAGGATCCGTCGCTCAACATCGCCGCCGCCGATGCCCTGGAGGCAGACTTCCCCGATACCGAGATGATCCTGCTGGAGTCCGGCGGTGACAATCTGGCCTCGACGTTCTCCCGGGATCTGGTGGACTACTGGATGTTCGTCATCGACGTCGCCGGTGGGGACGACATTCCCCGCAAGCGGGGACCCGGGGTGGTGCGCTGCGATCTGCTGGTGGTCAACAAGGTCGACCTGGCGCCCTACGTCGGGGTGGACCTGCCGTTGATGCTCAAGGAAGCCGATGACGTCCGCGGCGGCCGGCCCGTCGTCGCGATCAGTGCACGCGGCGGTGTGGGCATCGACGACGTGATGGATGTGCTGGAGCGCGAAGTGCTCTTCGGGTGAGCAGCGCCGCGCTGGATCTGATTTTCGCGAAGGTGAACGGCCGCACCGTCTTGACCCGGCGCCGCTACCGGTGGCCGCTGCTGATCGGGCGGGTGTTCCCGGCGCAAAGCGGGGTGGGATCGGTGACCATTCAGAACGCCGCGGGCACCCTGATCCCCGGTGACGCCGTCACCCAGCGGCTCGCAGTGGTGGACGGCGGCGAGGCCGTGGTGGCCGGCCAGGGCGCCACCACGGTGGCCGGGATCCCCGGCGGTGCGGTGGCCGTCGAGACCACTTCGGTACACGTGGACGCGAGCAGTCGGCTGATACTCGATACCGCGCCGCGCATCCTCACTGCGCATGCGCGCTATCGGCAGCGCACGCAGGTGTGCGTGGCACCGGGCGGACACGCGGTGGTGGTCGATGCCGTGGTGCTGCACCCTGACCTGCGCGACGAGGTGTTCGGCAGTTACGAATCGAGCGTCGAGATCACCGCCGCCGACGGCAGGCTGCTGGCGCTCGACGCCCAATCACTCGACGGGATGCCGCGAGTTCAGCGCGCCCCAACGGCTTTCGCGACCGTGTACGTGCTCGGCGCAGGACTCGACACCGCCATGACGGCGCTGACACCGGAGCTCGAATCGCTCTCCGTGCTCCGTGGCGACCGGACGGCTTACCTCGGGGTGAGCGACCTGCCGAACGAGGCCGGGTGGGCGATCCGGATAGCCGCCTCCGACGGCGGGGTGCTGCGGACGGCGGTTGGTGCGGTGATCGCTCTGGTGGAGGGAGTCTCGGCGGATACGCGAAGCCGGTCGTCGATCGTCTGAGCAGGTATGCGGCTCCAGTAGCCAGCTCGACGTGACGAATTCATTTGTCTCGCGTGTCAGTGGCGGTCCGACCCGGGTGACGCTTTTCCAGCTCCGATGTTCGTTCGAGTAGCCGATTACTCTAGGCGGCCGCTGTGTTCTGGAACACGATGGGTCTGTGCCTAGAGAATTCACTGGCCATTACCTGCCCACTGCTGTTTGCGGTGCCGGCCCGGTGCAACCTGGGGTGATCGAATGAAGGCGACCGACGATTTCTGGGACGATCTCTTGTCCTATATTCGGGAACAACGGCTGATACCTGTTGTGGGGCCCGATCTCAACGTCGTCGAGACTGGCACCGGGAAACAAACCCTGACCACGCTGATCGGCGAGCAACTAGTCCACAAGCACGGTCTGACGGTGCCGGCGGGCAAGACGACCATGGGCGAGGCAGTGGCGGCTTTCCTGCGTGAGCACGGTGCGTTCGAGGCCGACAGGCTCTACCGCGACATCAACAACATCATCGTGAAGATGAATCCGGCGCCCGGTGATGCGCTGCGTAATCTTGCCGCCATCGATGACTTGCACGTCTTTGTCGCCACGACGCCCGATCGCCTGCTGGCGCAGGCTGTCAACGAGGTCCGCTTCGACGGCCGGTCATGGGCGCGCGAGATCGTGTTTTCGCCGAATCAGTCCACGCCCGAGCAGTCGCGCAATGCGGTGCCGGCCGCGTCGACCGAGACGGTAGTGCTGAATCTCTTCGGGCGGAACGCGGCTACGCCTCAATATGCGATCCACGAAGAGGACCGCCTGGAGTGGATGCATGCGTTGCTGAGCGATACGGCGAGCCTGCCCAGCTGGCTCGACCATCAGCTGAAGGACTGCCCCTTGCTCTACATCGGCTGCGAGATACCCGACTGGGTGGGTCGGTTCCT
>JBEVFK010000140.1:0-26242 GCA_040512325.1 Mycobacterium sp.
GAACCGGTGTGCCGCGACTGTGGCGGTCGCACCCGTCAAGACCTCGATGGCCGCCACCAGGGTGTTGTCATCGAGGTCCGCGGCAGTCGCGGAATCCGGCAGGTCTTCGAACATAGAACGACCCTACGAAGAGCCACCGACAAGAATTGGCAACTTGTGACACCGGAGACTCAAGTGACACAAGGGATTTAGCCGATTCAGTGGATCGGCGTCAGCTGGTTCCTCACCTCTGTCGGCGGGTTCTTCACGAAGAACGACAACACCACCGAGGCCAACGAGATGGTCGCCGCGGCAACAAATGCCAGGTGTATGCCGGAGGCCTGCGCGGCGACAGGATCAAGGCCGTCGCGCAGTGCCCCGGCGGTGCCCGTGGACATCAAGGTGATGCACAGGGCCGTGCCCGCGGCCCCGGCGAGCTGTTGAGAGGTGGTGACGATGGCACTGCCATGGGAGTACAGCCGCACCGGCAACGAACCCAGTGCCGATGTCATCAGCGGTGTCAGCATGAATGCCAGCGAGGAACACAGCGCGACATGAACGGCGATGACGGTGGGCACAGTGGTGTCCTGGTCCAGGGTTGTCATCGCCCAGAGCGCGCCGCTGAGAGCGAAAGCCCCCGGTATCACGAGCGGTTTGGGTCCGAACCGGTCGAACAGCCGTCCCACGATCGGCGCGAGGATGCCCAAGGCCAAGCCGCCCGGCAGCAGCATCAGGCCGGTTTCGAGGGTCGGCAGGGACAGGATGTTCTGCATGTAGAGCGGCAGCAGGATGAGGGTGCCGAACAGCGCGCCCATGCTGATCAAAACCAGCACCGTCGCGATGGTGAACGTGCGAGTGACAAACGGACGCAAATCCATGAGAGCGCTGTCGGTGCGCTGTAGCCGCGTCTGCCGAAAGACGAATGCGCCCAGTGCGACCGCGCCGAGTCCCAACGGAATCACCGGCGGCAGCAACGAGTGCCCTTCGCTGGCTTCGCCGATGCTGCTCAGACCATAGATCAGGCCGCCGAACGCCACCGCGGACAGGGCGATCGACAACAGATCGAAACGCACCGGACGCGTCTGACTGACATTGCGCACCAACACGATCCCGAGAACCAGTGCCGCCACGGCGAGTGGCAGCATCACCAGGAAGATCCATCGCCATCCGAGACTGTCCAGGATCAATCCGGACACCGTCGGACCGATGGCCGGCGCTACGGCGATGACGATGGAGATCAGTCCCATCATCCGTCCGCGCCGCGCCTCGGGGACAAAGGTCAACACCGTCGTCATCAGTAGCGGAACCAGCAGCGCCGTTCCGCAGGCCTGCACGATGCGCCCCACCAGCAAGACAGCGAAACCTGGTGCCACAGAGGCCAACAACGTTCCTGTGGTGAACAGAGACGTTGCGGTGATGAAAACCGCGCGAGTGGTGAAGCGATCCAGGATCGATCCGGTCATGGGGATGACCACAGCCATCGTCAACATGAACGCCGTGGTCAACCACTGTGCCGTCGAAGCCGTGATCTCCAACTCGACCATCAGCTTCGGCAAGGCGACGCCCATGATCGTCTCGTTCAGGATCACCAGGAACGTCGACAACAACAGCAGCGCTATCAACTTCGCCACGCCTGCCGGAAGCTTGTCACCGTCGACGGCGACCTCAGGGACACCGCGTTCGTCCACCACCACTTTGGTCACCGATCTCCCCGACCCATTTCCTGCAACTTCTGCCATCATGGCACCAACACCCCTGTTGGCAGTTACTGTCAGTACGGTAGCAGTCGTCGATCGAGGAGGCACCAGGACACCATGTCGGCATCGTCACCCGACCTACGTACGCGGCGCCGGCTCGCCACCGAGCAGGACCTCCACGAAGCCGCCCTCACACTGATGGCCGACCGGGGATTCGCGGCGACCACAGTGGACGAGATCGTGGCGGCGGCGGGTGTCTCACAGCGCACCTTCTTCCGGTACTTCGCCACCAAAGAGGACGCTGTCCTGCTCGGATACCGCGCTCTCGACGACGCGCTGGATACCTTGGACATTCCCGCCGACCCCCACTCTGCGCTGGAAGCGCTCCTGACGTTCCACGAAGAACAGATCGACCAGCTCACTCACGACGACGTCGGGCGCTACGTCACGCTGCAACGGCTGATCAGCACCGAGTCCGCGCTCCGGGATGCGGTGGCGGCACGCGAACTGGCCAGCATGGAACGCCTGCGCATTCGGCTCGATGCCGGGCTTCCCGGCGACCAGCCGCTGGCCAGTCGCCTCATCGCCGAGATCGCCACCGCGATTCTGCGGGTGACGTTCGATCACTGGCGGAGCCAGCCTGACTGCTCGGTGTCGACACTGCCGCGCCTCTACCGCGACGTGCGGGCACTTGCCCAGGGGTTGGTAACACCGGCGATCTAGGGTGCAGGCATGGCCCTCGTCACATATGAGCTCGACGACCACGTCGCCACCATCACACTGAATCGGCCGGAGGCACGCAACGCGATCAACGGTGCGCTGCGGGTGGAACTCAATGCCGCGTGGGACAGGTTCCGCGATGATGAAGATGCCTGGGTGGCGATCCTGACCGCCAACGGTGACGTGTTCTGCGCCGGCGGGGACCTCAAAGACGGCGAAGGATCGGTCGGCACCTTCGGCGGCACCTTCTGGGAGAAGCCGACCATCAACTCCTTCGAATCCGGCATGGAACTCTTCAAGCCGACCATCGCCGCAGTGCATGGCCCCTGCATCGGTTACGGCCTCACCGGAGTTCTGTTCTGCGACTTCGTGATAGCCAGCACTGACGCGGTCTTCCGGTTTCCCGAGGTGACGCTCGGAGTGCCCACCATCGTCGGAGCCATTCGACTCCCCCACCGGGTCGGGTGGGCCAATGCAATGGAACTGCTGCTCACCGGGGCGCCGATGAGCGCGCACCGAGCCAAGGAGATCGGCCTGGTGTGGCGGCTGGTGGAACCCGACGACCTGCAGGCGCAGGCGCGTGCCTGGGCGCGCACCCTGACCGAGGCCGCACCGTTGGCGCAGCGCGCCACCAAGGAAGTCGCCTGGCGCACCGCCGATATGGGCTGGATCGAATCGGTCCGCTTCGGCGAGGTGATGCGCAAGGTCGCCGGAGCCACCGAGGACGTGACCGAGGGACTGCGGGCCTGGCACGAGAAGCGCAAACCGCGGTGGCGCGGCCGCTGACCGAGGTTCAGATCTCCATTTCGAGGCGGATTCCGCTGCTGTCGATGCGGTTACCGTGGTTGACTGCGCAACAATCGAATTCGACGTCCTCACCCAGACCCGAAGTCTCGATGATGAACACCTCCAGCGCATCCCTTGAACGTGTTGCGCGCATCTCTGTCTCATGGTCAGCTGGTGGCACTTAGTGTTTAATTTCGTGTGGAGACAGCATGACATGGTGGACGAAACGGCTCGTCCCACGAGTGCAAGAACGGGCGGAGCACCCGAGCTGGCCGGTTGAGCTCGAGGTCGTGACCGGGAAGTTGTGGGCGCGGGTCTACCTGCATGACACCGAATCTCGCAGCGGCCCGATGAACTGCTGGTCCTACGTCAGCACGGGAATGGCCGCGGTGGATCAGGCCGAGATCGTCTTCACACTGCGCCGCGATCCGGACGAATCGAGTACGGACTTTCCGCACGATCCGCTGCACCTGCTCGCCACCGTCTACCAGCTGGCTGACCAGGGCACGCGCGTGGGTCCTGGCGCAGTCACCGAGTTCGGTGACCGGAGCTTCCTCGGTCATCACCTGCTGTATGTCGAAGCGCAACCGCTCGGCGCGGTGCCGCTACCGCCGGGCAGCCTGACCGCGCTGTTGATCACTACCGACGAGCTCCGCGCGGTGCGCGAGTTCGGACCGACGCGAGTCCTGGCCCGCATGGGTCAGGCCGCCGGCTACTACCCGTTTCCGCCGTGGTCGGACCGGCGCAGCCCAGGTCTGTCACTTTCGGCGACGTTCGAAAACAGTGTGCTGTCGCAGCTTCCGCGTACATGGCTCCCCGACGCACGGGTGCGGGTCACGGGAAACCAGATCACCCTCAGTACGGTGCGTGGCGAGGGGGCCCGGTGGCAGGAGCTGCTGGAAGTTCTTCCGGGCGAGGTCCCGCCCGCGCTGCTCACCGAGCTGGATCCGGCTGCCGATGGGTGCCTCGTGTGGGTGCCTGGCCAGAGCGGACCCGAGGCCATCACCTCGCCGGGCACCGAGAGCTCACGGCTGTGCGCCTGCTTTGTCGTGTTCGTCCCGGCGCAGCCCGAGAACGGTGGCCGGATTCTGGAGGACGGCGTTGCTGTGGAGCTGACCGCCGACTCGTGGAAGATGGTCCGCGGCGCGCTGATCGACGGTAGGAAAGTCGAGATCCCAGCGGACGGGACCGGAATGTCGTTCGTCTTGACCTGGCGGGACCATGAGGACGTCGCGGTGCCTCCGACCGGCAGAGTGACGATCACGCTGGTGCGACTGCTGACACCAGAGCCTGAACTGGCGGCGCGGAGTTCGGCAGATGAGCTCGCAGCGTTCTGCCGACAGATCCAGCGCTGCCTGCTGAGCGCGGTCGCAGACCGTATCGATGCAGGCCAGCTGTTGGTCCGGATGCAATGCACGTCTGAGGGCCACGACGTCAAGATGTCGAGCCGAGGTGACATGACGCAGCCGGTCATGCAGGAGTTCTTCGAGGCGGTGAGCCAACTCGACGGGTTGCCGGTCCAGGGCGGTGAGGTCAGCTTCGAGATCGAGCTGTCGGTGTCGCCTGCGCGGACGGAGTCGTCAACGCCGCCGTCAAATGGTTGACGAGTACGTTCGCAGCAGGTCGGCCGCCTCGGTCTGGTACGCGTGCTCAGCCCAACCCTGCGGCGTCGTGCCGAACTGCCGATCGGTGAGGCGCGGGTCGGCACCGAGATCGAGCAGCTGCCGAATCAGCTCGAGGTCCCCCGCCCACGCCGCGTGATGCAATGCGGTGGCGCCGTTCTCGTCGCGGGTGTTCGGGTCCTCGGGCAATGCCGGCACGACGAGTCGGGCGCCGGTGACGTCGACGCCGTGCCGCTCGAGCAGCGCGAGCCTGCTCGCGAAGCCGTGCTCGGCGGCCCAGTCCACCTGGCGTTGCCACATCTGCGCACGGGTCTCCATCGCTTCACCGAGACGTCGCTCCCACGGACTCGGGCCGGCGTCGGCCAACCCGTACCGAAACAACAGGTTCAGATGAGAGTCGTCGGGGCCGAACATCCTGTTGTAGAGCGTCTGGTGATCGACGGGATGCGCACCGCGCTCGAGGAGCAACTCAGCCAAGGCCGACACGAACGGATGCCGCGGTTGCCGTCGCGGGCCCTGCTCACCCTCGCCGAATACACCCGTCAGCGCGGTGAAGGGTGTCGACATCCCACACCACAGGTACCCGCTGTTCGGGTCGGCGCCCGCGTCGATCAGTTGTGTTGCGGCAGAGAGTACTTCGTCCTCGGTGCGGTTCAGGGAGACCCGCGAATAACACAGATACAGCAACGGCTGCCAGCCGAACGGTCCGCCGCGGGCAGTCGCCAGATCACGCCGGTCAGCGAGGTGATGCGACAGTGCGGCGGGGTCGGCAGCCGCGGCGGCAGCCCACACCGTGCGCCGGGCCGATGCCGGGTCGGCGCCCAGCAGGTCCGCGGCCGCCTCGCGCCGCGGCGGGGCGTCGGTGTGGTTGTAGGACAACGATGACAGCAGGCAGAACCTGTCGGCCGCGGTGAGCGTGGTCTCGTCGACACCGTTCGGATCGACACTGAGATCGGCGGCGATCTCGAGGTAGTGCACCAGCGCCGGCCAGTCGGTGAAGCCGTAGCCGCGGGCCACGGTCAGTTGGGCGTCGTCGGTCGTGATCCCGGGTTGGAGTCCGCGCACCTCCTCGAGCAGCCGATCGAGGGACGGATTGTCCGGCAGGCTGCTGGCCATACGTGGCGTCCTTTCAGCTGCTCAGCGCGACAAGGCTGCCAGGTCGTGCGGGCCGGCAGCCGGGTAGCCGTGTGCGGTTCGCACTGCCTCGGAGAGCCGGCGCAGCTGCTGCACGGTGTCGTCGAAGCGGTCGCCGAGACCGTCGACGATCGGGCTGCACTGGTCATCGGTGCACACCTCGATGGCTTCGCGGACCTGCCTGCCGTCCTCGGTCAGCCGGCCGTCGGCCATCAAGCCCCGCCCCTGCAGGTCGGCGATGCCGGTGTCGAGTTCCTCCTCCGACCAGGCGCGGCTCCGGATGTAGGTCTTCGGCCGCAGACCCCAATACAACTCGGTCAGCAGGCCGATCTCCACGCCGCTGAGTCCGGCTCCGGTCCACGCCGCGGTGTGGGCGTCGCCGCGGAATTCGCGCAGCCGATCGGCGTAGCGCCACGCCGCACCCAGCAGTGCGTCGGGAACAGGCAGCGCGAGCAGTCCGGCGTAGAGCGGACGACCCGCGACGGGAAGGGACTCACTGACGGATCCGAGTGCGTCCACCAGCTGTGCTGCCTCCGGCGGATCGTCGCCCAGGACGCGGGTCAGCTGGCCCAGCGCCGCTTCGTCTCGGGCGGTGCAGATCTCGGCGGCGGTGGTCAGCGACCAGCCGTACTCCACCGCCGGTACCACGACAGCCGGATTGAAGACACCGAACGCCGCGGCGACGACGTGACCGGGCACCTGTCCGAGCACCGAACCCCGGCTGCAGAAGTACGCCGCTCCATCCGGCATGGCGACCCCACGGGCGTCGCCGGGGCTACCCGAGAAACCGAGCCGCGCATATCCGGCATGCGCTTCGGGGGCGAAATACACCTGACCGGCGAATGCCTCCAGAGCCCCGGCCAGAGTCCTGGCCCGAGTCGATGACTGTGCGCCGCTGTCCACCACAGAATTCCTCCTGCCGGAGTTGATGCGTTGTCTGGCGAGCCCGGACCCACCGCGCCCGCCACAGTGACAGTATGTCCAGGTGGCTGACCGCGTGACCTTTCCCAGCAGCACCGGACCGATGCTGGCGGGTCTCATCGATCCCCCGCAGGGCGACGTACGCGGGTGGGGTGTCTTTGCTCACGGCTTCACCCTCGGCAAGGATTGTCCGGCGGCCAGCCGGATCTGCAAACAACTCGCCGCCGAGGGCATCGGGATGCTGCGCTTCGACAACCTCGGTCTCGGCGGCTCCGAGGGTGACTGGGGTGACGGGTCGTTCTCCCACAAAGTCGACGACACCGTCCGCGCAGTGCAGTACATGAACGAATCGGGCCATGACGTGCGACTGCTCGTCGGCCATTCGTTCGGCGGTGCCGCGGCGATCGCCGCGGCCCACGAGTGCCCGACCGTGGCCGCCCTGGCCAGCGTGGGCGCACCTTTTGACCCTGCTCACGTCGAGCACAATTACGACGCGCTGCTCCATCGCATCGAGGCCGACGGCGAGGCGCCCTTCCTTGTCGGCGGTAAAGCACTGACGCTCAAGCGTCACTTCATCGAAGACGTTCGCGCCGCCGATCTGCGCGAACGGATCCGCACCCTGCGTCGCGCGCTGCTGGTCATGCATTCGCCCACCGACAACACCGTGGGCATCGCCAACGCCAGCGACATCTTCCGCACTGCTCGCCACCCCCGCAGCTTCGTGTCGCTGGAAGGTGCCGACCACCTGCTGACAGGGAAGAACCAGGCCGCCCGGGCAGCGCGGATCATCAGCGCCTGGGCGGATCCGTACCTGTAGCCCGCGGCCCCGGCCAGCGGCGACAGCGCAAAAGCGAATCCGCGGCCGGTGACCGCGACTGCTAACGTAACGGTTGAGACTCTTTGCTCGATAGACTGTCGACGGCGCCCATCGGGCGGGGTGCGAAAGGTGACGAGGAAACAAATGCAGATTAAATCGAAGTTGATCATTGGTACTGGAATTGCAGCGATGTCGCTGTTCGCGGGCAGCGGAATTGCGTCCGCGCAGCCTGATGTGGAGACGATCGTGAACTCCACCTGCTCTTACCCGCAGGTCATTGCCGCGCTGACCGCGCAATCACCGCAGGCCGCAACCCAGATCACCACCAACGCGGTGGCGAACTCCTGGCTGCAGAACCTGGTGAACTCGCCGCCGAACGCGCGTCGGGCCCAGATCGCGCAGATCCAGGCGTACCCACAGCTCAACGAGTACACCGGGCTGATCAACAGCGTTGCGGCGAGCTGCAACAACTACTGACAGCTGCTCGACCCAAAACGGCGCCGCGTTCACGCGGCGCCGTTTTGGTGTCTTCAGCCGATATCCGGGTATGCGCGCAACATGCTCACCGTGAACACAAGTCGATGACGGCACTGCCCCCGGACCCTGATCCCGCCACGTCCACCGGCCTGGAACCCGGAGGTGGCGTATCGCCGGGTTCGACACCGCCGGACTCCGGGTCGACGGCAGGCCAGGGAGACCCGGGGCCAACACCCACCCGGAAAGTGACCCCGACGGCTCTCATCGTGCTCGCTGTCGTCGTGGTCTTCATCGCACTGGCCGGCTCGGCAGTCGTGTTCCTGGTGGCCGACCTGTTCTAGAAACGCCTAGTCCGCCCCTGCCGGCACCACGCTGGTGAGATCGGCGAGGCCACTGACTTTCAGGACCGGGATCAACAGCGGGTTGGCGACCACCCGGACATCGTCGGCCTTGTCGAAAAGCACATTGATCGCGCCGCTGTCGAGATACTCGACGGCGCTGAGATCGACCGTGACCGGAGTGGAATCTGGTTGAGTGACAGCATTGTTCAGTGCCTCGGCGAAGACAGCCACGTTGCTGAGGTCGATCTCGCCTGTCGCCACCAGCGCCAAGGTGCCGTCCTCACGGCGGGCGGTGTCGAGGGACAGCGGCGTGGTCATCAGCCAATCCTTGCGTGCAGGTGAACAGTGGTACCGGCGTCGTCGGAATGGATACTCACGTCGTCCATCAGGGCATGCATCAACGTGACGCCTCGACCGCGGGTGTTGTCGGCACCCGGCCTCGCGGTCTTCCAGGTTCCGCTGTCGACGACGGTCAGATGAAGCTGATCGACAAGGGCGTCGGCGATGAGACTGACGAATCCTTCTCGCCTGTCCCGGTGACCGTGCTCGATGGCGTTGGCGACGGCCTCGCCCACGGCAATGAGCACATCCTGGGTTTTATCCGGCTCTACTCCCGCCCGCCCCAACCACTTCCGTAGTTCGGTGCGGGTCTCGGCCAGGTGGCTGACATCGGCAGGAAAGTCCATTCGCAGCGGGGCGGGCTGACGGTAGAGCAAAAGCGCGACGTCGTCCTGGTAACCGCCATCGGGTTCCAAGCGGGCCATGATGCGCCGGGACAGATCGTCCAGATCCGATGACCGACCTTCCTGGACGAGGCCGACGGCCCGAATGATGCCTTGATCCAGGGAATCTCGGCGCCGCTCCACGAGACCGTCGGTGTACAGCAGCAGCGTCGAACGCGCCGGCATCACCACTGTGGCCTCGGGACGTACCCAATCCTGCCGCACCCCAAGGGGAATCGTGCGCCCGTCCTCGAGCAGCTGGGCGCTGCGGTCCGCCTGGACCAGGATCGGCGGTGGGTGGCCGGCACTCGAATAGACCAGTTCGCCGGTGTCCGGCGAGAGCACCGCGCAGAACGCGGTGGTGCACCCGGCGCCGGGCAGTCGTGCGGCGAACCGGTCGAGACCGGTCAACGCCGCACTCGGGCTGGGATGCTCGAGGAGCAGCGCCCGACAGGCGCTACGCAACTGGCCCATCACCGTGGCAGCCGCCAGGCCATGGCCTACGCAGTCGCCGACGATCAGGCCGATCCGCCCGTCGTCGAGATCGACCACGTCGTACCAGTCGCCGCCCACTTGCAGTGGGCTCGAGGCAGGTTGGTAGCGGACGGCGATCCCGCGGGGCAGCACCGTCGGTCCGAGCATCGCATGTTGCAACGCCAGCGCGGTTTCCCGCTGCTGGTCGAGCTGGTGCACGCGCTGCAGGCCCTGACCGAGCCGACCGGCCAGCACGGTCAGCAACGTCTGATCCTCAGAACTGAGCAAGCGCGGCTCGGCGAGTTCGACCCAGACCACCACCACACCCTGGGGGTGGTGCAGCGCGATCCCGGCGAAGCCCGGTTCGGAGGCATCGGTGCTGAGCAGGTCGCCGTCGCGCAGTCCCTCGATCTGCTGACGCTGCGAAAGTGGCAGCTCGCCCCAGGTGGTGATCTCACCGGCGCCGGCCACGAGCGGTCCGGCCGCGGCGGTGGGGAACACCACCGCCAGCACGCGACGCGCCTGCCAGAGCCTGCACAGCTCATCTGCTGCGGCGCTGAGCGCGTCCTCGACCGTATCTGCCTGTGCCAGAACTTGATTCAGTTCAGCCAGCACGGTCTGCCGCTGCACCATGTAGCGCTCGGCGGTGACGTCGCGCATGGTGCCGACCACCACCTGGCGACCGGTGTCGGGGTCAGCGGCCCTACTGAACGTGATGGTGACCCAGAGCCGGTGTCCGTCACGATGGGTGACGGGAAGCGTGTACACACCATGCGCCTCATCCATGAGTCCGGCGAACGCCACCCCGGCTCGTTGATGGGCCTTCGGATCGGTGTCGGCGTTGGGCCACCACGGGTGCAGCGGCTCGTACGGCAGCCCGTCGGTGCCGTAACCCAGGATCTCGGTGAACGCCGAATTGATCTCGATCACGGCACCGTGCTCGTTGCAGACGAAGAACGCTTCCTGCAGAGACTCGACCAGCGCCGTACGCCACCGGGCATGGTGATTTCGCAGCCGCGCGAGTTCGACGTTGGCCCGCACCCGGGCCAACAGCTCGGCCGCGGCGAATGGCTTCACGAGATAGTCGTCGGCCCCGGCCTGCAGACCCTCGATCGATGCCTCCTGACCCGCACGTGCTGACAGCAGCAGCACGGGTACGGCCGCGGTCCGAGAATCGTTGCGCAACGCGGCAACCAGCCCCAGCCCGTCGAGCTTGGGCATCATCACGTCACTGACGACCAGGTCGGGCACGTCGGCGCGGATGGCGTCGAGTGCCTGCCTGCCGTCGCTGACCGAGGTGACCTCATACCCGGCGCCACCGAGCAGGCGAGCCAGGTACTCCCGCATATCGGCGTTGTCGTCGGCAATCAGAACTCGCGCTGACGGGGATGAGGTGACGGTCTGGGTGTAGGTACTGCCGTCCTCGGCGAGGAGGACATCAGCAGGCAGCCAGCGGAGGGCCTCGTGCAAATAGGGATCGGCGGTGGTCGAGTGTGTCTGGGTGCCGGTGGGTGCGGTCAGCGCTTCTGCGGGCAGGTGCGCGCTGCCGAACGGCAATCGGACCGTGAACGTGGTGCCGACGCCCTCGACGCTGTCTGCGGTGATGGTGCCGCCGTGCAACCCGACGAGTTCTTTGACCAGCGCGAGGCCGATGCCACTGCCTTCGTTGGATCGTGCCCGGACGTTCTCGATGCGGTGGAACCGTTCGAACAGTCGTGGAATTTCGGCGGCGGCGATTCCGATACCGGTGTCCTCGACAGTGATGACGGCTTCCTGCCCGTCACGACGGGCACGGACGGCGACGGAGCCGTCGAAGGTGAATTTCAACGCGTTGGAGAGAAGATTGAAGATCACCTTCTCCCACATGTCGCGATCGAGATACACCGACTCGTCCAGTGATTCGCAGTCGACCACCAGGTTCAGGCCGGCCCGATCGACGGCGGACCGGAACACGCTGGCCAGATCGGCGGTGACGGCCGCGATGTCGGTCGGCTCGAAGCTGGCCTGCATCCGCCCGGCCTCGATGCGGGAGAAATCAAGCAGGGTGTTGACGAGCTTGGCCAGCCGTAAACCATTGCGGTGCACGACTTCCAACTCATGCCGCGCCTGCCCGTCCGTGCCATCGGTGCGCGCCAGGAGATCGCTCACCGGACCCAGGATCAACGTCAGCGGCGTCCGGAACTCATGGCTGATATTGGAGAAGAAGGTTGTCTTCGCGCGGTCGAGTTCGGCGAGCTCCTCGGCCCGCCGCTGCTGGGCACGGTAGCTGCGGGCGCTGCCGATCTCGGCGGCGAGGTGGCCGGCGACGAGATCGACGAACCCCCGGTAACCCGCGTCGTAGGGGCGATACCGGTTGAGCGCGGCCACCAGGAAACCACGGGGTGTGTCGCCCTGTTGCACAAGCGGCACGATCGCGGCCTGGGTGGGCGGATCCGCCCACTCCCCCACGGGCAACCCGGCGAACGCCTCGCCAACCAGATCCACCAGCACCGATTCGCCGCGAGCGGCGGCGTCAACAGGCCACAGTCCGGAACCGTCGGCAGGCAGCAGCTCGGCAGCCACGGGGTGTGAGAGGTCGATGCCACTGGCTGCCGCCAGCCGTGCGTCGTCACCCTCGAACAGGTAGGTGAGCGTGAACGGGAAGTCCCGCAGGTTCTCACCGAGGCGGTCGGCCGCGGCACCCAACATCGCCTCTTCGGATTTCAGCACGCTGGGATCGGAGCCGAGATCGCGCAGCGTCGCCATGCGCCGCTCGCTGATCACCCGCTGTGTGTCTTCACTGACCACACACAGCATCCCGACGACCTGGCCGGCATCGTCCCGCAAAGGGCTGTAGGAAAAGGTGTGGTACGACTCCTCGGTGTAGCCGGACCGCGCGACGAACAGCAGCAGCGCCGCGTCCCACGTCGCCTCCCCGGTCGCCAGGACCCGGTCGATTCGGGGCCCGATGTCGTCCCAGATCTCGGCCCAGACGTCACCGGCGGGACGGCCCAGCGCCCACGGGTATTTGCTGCCCAGGGTGTCCTTGCGATAGGCGTCGTTGCAGAAGAACGTGAGCTCCGGCCCCCAGGCCATCCACATCGAGAATTTCGAGGACAGCAGGATCCGGACCGCGGTCTTCAGACTCTGTGGCCACTGTTCCGGCGCACCCAGGGGGGTCTGCAGCCAGTCGACGCGAGCCAGGTCGGCACCCACCACGGGATCGGCGCTAAAGGTGGCGCTGCTCACCTGATATCCCTCTCGCCAACGCCGCCCGCTTCCCTCGTCGGGTCAGCCCGCATTCAGCACTCCGGTCAGTGTTGGGTGTCTCCCCCATGCCCGCCTTCTGGAGCCTCGTGAGGTTTCCCGAAATATACGGCAACCTTCGGCCGATCCGGTATCGATCGGGTGCTCACGCGCCGGCCACGCCCCAGGATCCGGCGAGATACGCCGCGCGGCAGGCGCGCCGGGCCAGCTTGCCGCTGGTGGTACGCGGTATGGCTCCCGCGGGAACCAGGCGAACGGCGGACACCGGCACACCGTGCTGCGATGCGACGGCCCCAGCTATCGCGTCCAGAGCCGGTCGCGGATCGGCGCGTGCGGTTCGGGCGGCACGCTCGGCGATGATCACCAGTTGTTCCGCGGCTGATTCCGGGTCCGTGGGCACGGAGAACGCCGTGACATAACCCCGACGCACCATCGGTGACGCCTCCGCGACAGTGGCCTCGATGTGCTGCGGGTAGTGCCTGCGGCCGTCGACGATGACGAGGTCTGCCTTGCGCCCGGTGAGGTAGAGCTCGCCGTCGCAGTACACCCCGAGATCACCGGTGCGCAGCCAGGTCGCCCCCGCCGGGGTGCCGACGGCGTGGCTGTGATCGACGCGGCCCCGCAGCGGCACCCCGAAGGTCGCGGCGGTCTCGGCCGGCCGATTCCAATACCCGCGGCCGATGTTGTTGCCGTGCAGCCAGATCTCTCCGACCGTGCCGTCGGGAACTTCGCGGCCCTCTTCGGCGTCGACGATCACCGCCCACTGGCTGCGCGCGACGTGACCGCACGACACGTGCGCGACGGCGTGCGGAGCTGTCGCCGGTACGCAGACCGCGTAGCCGTCCTCGAGCTGTCGCCGGTCGAAGTGCACGACCCTCGGCTGGGCGTCGGTGTCGACAGTCGCCACCAACAACGTCGCTTCGGCGATGCCGTAGGACGGTTTGAACGCTGCCGGAGACAGGCCGTACGGGCTGAAAGCGTCGGTGAACGCCGCCATCGCGTCGACACTCACCGGTTCCGAGCCGATGATCAGCACCACCTGGCTGAGGTCGATCTGCTCATCCGGGTCAGGCAGGCCCCGCTGCGCAGCCCACTCGTAGGCGAAGTTGGGTGCGGCGGTCACGACATTGCCGTCTCGGGACTCGGCGGCCAGCGCTCTGATCCACCGTTGCGGTCGGCGGATGAAGGCCGTCGGCGACATCAACGTGGAGTGTCCACCGTAGACCGCCGGGAAGCCGATCATCGAGAGTCCCATGTCGTGGTAGAGCGGTAACCAACTGACGCCGTGGGTGTTTCGGTCGAGCAGATCGATCGACAGGATCATCTGGATCAGATTGGTCCCGACGGCCCGGTGGGTGATCTCCACCCCGACGGGTGGTCGGGTGGCGCCGGAGGTGTACTGCAGGTGGGAGACATCGTCGACATCGATGTCGGTCGCGACGAAACCGGCGCCCTCGGAGTCGGGTATGTCATCGATCGCCACGATGACGGGCCTGCGCGCCGGGGCCAGCCTGTCGAGAAACGTCGTGACGGCCGCGGCGGCCGGCGTGGTGGTCAGGATCACCGTCGGCTCAGCATCACGCAGTGCGGTGTCGAGACGTTCGGCGTGGCCGGGCAATTCGGGGGCGAACAGCGGCACGGCGATAGTGCCCGCTTTGATCGCACCGAAGAACCCCGCCACGTACTCGATGCCCTGCGGGGCCAGGATGGCCACCCGTTCGCCCCGGCCGGTGAGCGTCTGCAAGCGCGCGGCGATGGCGCGCAACCGGTCACCGAGTTGTCGCCAGGTGAGCTCGACGGCACGGCCGTCGTCTGACGCCGCGTAGTCGAGGTACCGGTAGGCGACGGAGTCCCCGACATTGGCAACATTGCGGTCGATGAGTGAGACCATGTTCACCCCGGGTGGCAAGACGATGCCGCCGTCGGCATCCAGGCATTCCTCGATGCGGAGCAAACCGGGAGGCGCCTGATAGGAACTGCTGTGCACCTGGTCAGTCTAGGAGCGTGCCACAACAACTTTGACGCTCCGAGGCGTCGGTCAGCGAAAGGTCTTGCGCAACCACGCACCGAAGGGATGTTTGACAGTGAGCGCGCCGAAGCGCAGATTACCGCGGACGATCACGTGCACGCGGCCCGCCGGTGGAGCCGAACCCACTCTGGAGTTGGCGCTGCTACCCATGCACCGCAGGCCATTGAGGTCGGCGGTGAAATCGTCGGGCACCACGATGTCGGTGCTACTGCAGATGTCGTCGACATCGAGGGTCACCACCGGAGTGCGGATGTCGGCCTGCGTCAGGTCGATGATCACACTCGAGAATCTGGTCTTGAGTGCCACTCGTTCCGGCACCTGCCAGTTGCCCGCGCGGTGAATGGACGACATCGTGACCTTCAGCGGCAGCGGCGTACCCGTCGGCGGTGCCGGAAGGTGTTGCCCGGCCGGCTCCGGCGCGAGTTGCATACCGGGCAGGTCCATCACGACTGCGCTGAGTTCACCGCGGGTTCGGGCGGCCAACGCGGCATCCATGCGATCGCTGAACTCGTCCAAGGTCAGCATCCCCTGGCCGACCGCCTGCTGCAACAGTCCGGCCACCTGCTCGCGGTCGGCGTTGCCGACCCGGAAATCGCGTGGGTCCACTCGTCCCAGGATAGGCATTGTCGGTCCGGCGTGGCACGATCGCGCAGGTGACCAGCGCACCGACCGCGGCGCAGCACCTGCGTCTCCTCCAGCTGTCGCGGCGTGTCCGCGGCCTCGGTGCCACCGACGAGGAAAGGGCAGCCGATGGCCGACAACGTTAAACAGTCACCTGCAGAATCATCACCGGCTGCACTGATCGATGCCCGGATCGCCGAGCTGGCCGACTGGCGGGGTGTTCCCACGTGGTACCACGACGGAATCATCTGCACCGGTGAGACCTACGAGGACAAGGTGAAAGTGACCTTCTTCAAGGGAGCGGCACTCGATGATCCGGCCGGGCTGTTCAATTCCAGTCTCGAGGGCAACACCAGGCGCGCGATCGACATCAGTGCGGGTGACACCGTCGACGACACGTCATTCACCGACCTGGTTCGCGCTGCCGTGAAAGTGTATACGCGACAGTGACTTCGGAGACACTGAGGACTTCAGGGAGCACACCGTGAGCGGAACCGCCGACAGCCACGACCTGATCCGGGTCACCGGCGCCCGCCAGAACAATCTCAGAGACGTCAGCGTCGAACTCCCCAAACGCCGGTTGACGGTGTTCACCGGGGTATCCGGCTCGGGGAAGAGTTCGCTGGTGTTCGGCACCATCGCCGCAGAATCGCAGCGGCTGATCAACGAGACCTACAGCGCGTTCGTGCAGGGTTTCATGCCTACGCTGGCGCGTCCCGACGTCGACGTCCTCGAGGGTCTGACCACCGCGATCATCGTCGACCAGCAGCGTATGGGTGCCGACCCCCGGTCCACTGTGGGTACCGCGACCGACACCGGTGCCATGCTGCGAATCCTGTTCAGCCGCCTGGGCCGGCCCCAAATCGGTTCGCCGCAAGCCTTTTCGTTCAATGTCGCCTCGATCAGCGGCGCCGGGGCCGTCACATTCGAAAAGGGCGGCAAGACCGTCAAAGAGCGCCGGGATTTCAACGTCACCGGCGGCATGTGCCCACGGTGTGAGGGACGCGGGGCGGTCTCCGACATCAATCTCGCCGCCCTCTACGACGACACCAAGTCGCTCAACGACGGCGCACTGACCATCCCGGGTTTCAGCATGGACGGCTGGTACGGGCGAATCTTCAACGGCTGCGGGTTCTTCGACTGCGACAAGCCGATCAACGAGTTCACCGCCAAGGAACTCGACGCGCTGCTGCACAAAGAGGCCACCAAGCTCAAGGTCGACGGGGTGAACCTGACCTACCTGGGGCTGATCCCGCAGATCAAGAAGTCATACCTGTCCAAAGACGTCGAGGCCATGCAGCCCCACATCCGTGCGTTCGTCGACCGTGCGGTGACGTTCACCACCTGTCCGGAGTGCGACGGCACCCGGCTCAGTGCACTGGCCAGATCGTCGAAGATCAAGGGCAAGAACATCGCCGACCTGTCGTCGATGCAGATCAGCGATCTCGCCACCTGGGTGCGACAGCTCGACGACGCGTCGGTGGCCCCGCTGTTGGCCTCGTTGCGGCACACCCTCGATTCGTTCGTCGAGATCGGGCTGGGTTATCTGGCTCTCGAGCGCCCCGCGGGCACACTGTCCGGCGGTGAAGCCCAGCGCGTCAAGATGATTCGTCACCTCGGCTCGGCTCTGACCGATGTCACCTACGTGTTCGACGAACCCACCATCGGACTACACCCACACGACATCGCCAAGATGAACGACCTGCTGCTCCAGTTGCGCGACAAGGGCAACACCGTGCTGGTGGTGGAGCACAAGCCCGAAGCGATCGCCATCGCCGATCACATCGTGGACCTCGGACCCGGCGCCGGTACCGCGGGTGGCGAGGTGGTATTCGAAGGCACTCTCGCCGGATTGCGGAAAAGCGACACCCGCACCGGTCGGCATCTGGACGACCGGGCGACCCTCAAAGACGAGGTGCGCACAGCCGCCGAGGTGCTCGAGGTCCGCGGCGCCGACACCCACAACCTGCAGGGTGTCGACGTCGACATCCCACTCGGGGTGCTGGTGGTGGTCACCGGGGTGGCGGGCTCGGGCAAGAGTTCCCTGATCCACGGTTCGGTGTCCGGGCGCGACGGAGTGGTGGCGGTGGACCAGACGCCGATCCGCGGGTCGCGGCGCAGCAACCCGGCCACCTACACCGGGCTGCTGGAACCCATTCGCAAGGCTTTCGCGAAGGCCAACAACGTCAAACCGGCGCTGTTCAGCTCCAACTCCGAGGGCGCCTGCCCGAACTGCAACGGTGCGGGGGTCATCTACACCGACCTGGCGATGATGGCCGGCGTGGCCACCACCTGCGAAGTCTGTGAAGGCAGGCGGTTCGCGGATTCGGTACTCGAGTACCGATTCGGCGGGCGCGATATCAGTCAGGTGCTGGCCCTGTCGGTCACCGACGCCGAGCGGTTCTTCGGCGAGGGTGACGCCCGCACGCCGGCGGCACACAAGGTGTTGGAGAACCTCGTCAACGTCGGACTCGGCTACATCAGCCTGGGTCAGCCGCTGACCACCCTGTCCGGCGGTGAGCGACAGCGACTGAAACTCGCTACTCGGCTCAGCGAGAAGGGGGCCGACAAGGGCGAGGTCTACGTCCTGGACGAGCCCACGTCAGGGCTGCACCTGGCCGACGTGGAGGACCTGCTGGGCTTGCTGGATCGCCTGGTGGACTCCGGCAAGTCGGTGATCGTCATCGAACATCACCAAGCGGTGATGGCGCACGCCGACTGGATCGTCGACCTGGGGCCGGGTGCCGGTCACGACGGCGGCCGGGTGGTCTTCGAAGGTACGCCCGCCCAGTTGGTCGCCGACCGCACGACGCTGACCGGGCAGCATCTCGCCGAGTATGTGGGTGCGTGAGAGATGGTGCGGACCAGCCCGGCCGGTGACGAGGTGCAGTTGGCGGCCGACCACGTCGGCACCACCGTGGCGCAGCTGGAACGACGCATCTTCGCGCGGTTCGGTGAGCGCGGCCTGACCAAGGCCTCCCGCGATCTCGGTCACCTGGTGATCCGGGTGCGGACCGAAGCCGGCGAGTCCCGCCAGCGGTTGCGCCGTACGACGGTGACGGCCCGGGCCGCCAGCATCATCATCGTCGCCGCCACCGTGGTGGCCCTCGGTTTGGGGCTGCGCACCGCGGTGATCGACGGGTTGGCCCACACGTCCGACTGGGTTCCGCTGGTCGAGTCCGTGATCAACGACCTGGTGTTCGCGGCAATCGCGGTGGTGTTCCTGTGGGCCTTCCCGGAGCGCCTGGAACGGCGGTCGCTGCTGGGGCTGCTGCACCGACTGCGGTCGTTGGCACACGTCATCGACATGCACCAACTCTCGAAGGATCCCGAACAGGCCAGCCCCAGCTACACCGCCACTGCGGAGAGCGTTCGGCACGGCCTTGATGCCGATCAGCTGCACCACTACCTGAATTACTGCTCCGAGATGCTCAGTCTCACCGCCAAGACCGCGGCGCTGTGTGCCGAGCACAGCACCGACAGCGTCGTCCTCGAAACCGTCTCGACCATCGAGACCCTGACCACCGAACTGTCGAACAAGATCTGGCAGAAGATCTCGCTGTTGCCCCGCACCTGACTGCCCGTCCGTAACACCGGCCACTGCTGTCACGACGTTCACGTCAGACGACAGTTGGGGAGGACACGTGCGGACGTTCCTGCAAGGCCGGTGGAAGACCCTGCTCAGTACAGTGCTGCTCGCGTCGTCGCTGATGTTCGGTATGGCCGCTCCCGCGGCGGCGGAGCCGCCGGCACCCGTACCTGCCGGGAAGGATTTCTCGAAACCTGCGATCGTCATCCTCGGTTACGGCCTCAAGCCCGATGGCACCATGCGCCCGGTGTTGCGGCAGCGGGTGATGACGGGCCTGATGATCGCCCAGTTCTTCCCGCAGTCGCCGATCATCGTCACCGGCGGCAACCCGCAGAACGGTAAGACCGAGGCCGGACAGATGCGGAACATGCTGGCGCTCTTGGGCTTTCCCGCACACCGGATCCTCGTCGAAGACAGGGCCAACAGCACGGTGCAGAACGCCCGGTTCTCGGTGCCGCTGGCCGAGGAGGCGGGCACGTCGGGGATCATCCTGGTGACGTCGACCACCCACCAGGGCCGCGCGGACGGCAACTTCGTCGACGAAGGCGGCAATCTGCTGGCCACCGTGAGCTATCCCGATGGCGATCCCACGGTCAACGTGGTGCAGTTCGCCCGCGACGTGATGAGCCCGTTCATCCCGGTGAGCTAGTGTCCGCCGACGACCGCACCCGCTGGGATGGCCGGTACGCCCAGCGTGCACCGGCCACTGTGGCGGACGCGGTTCTGCCTGCGGTGTTCACCCCATACGCCGATGCTTTTCCTCTCGACGGCCACGCCCTCGACCTGGCCTGCGGCCGAGGTCTGGCCGCGACCTGGCTGGCGCGGCGCGGGCTCACGGTGGCGGCGTTCGACGTCTCACCGGTGGCGATCGACCAGGCACGCGACCTGGCCCACCGCTGCGGGGTGGCTCAGCACTGCCGATTCGAGGCGGTGGATCTCGACGACGGTCTCCCCGCCGGACCACCCGCGAATGTAATTGTGTGTCTGCGATTTCGGGATAGTCGGCTGGATCAGGCGGTGGTGGAGCGGCTGGCGCCGAGTGGTCTGCTGGCGATCAGCGCGCTGAGCGAGGTGGGCGGCACCGCGGGACCGTTCAGGGTCGCGGCGGGCGAGTTGGAACGAGCCTTCCCGACCCTGGACGTCCTCACTGCGGGTGCGGCCGACGGCGAAGCCTGGCTACTCGGCCGCAAATAGCGCGACGGTCACCGCGTCCTGGCCGCGATGTGCCCCTCGAGGGCGGCGACGATATCGGCCAGCGGTGTCGCTTGCCCGATCTCGTCGCGCAACCGCGTCCCGGCGGCGCGATACTCCGCACTGCCCGTCACCTCCTCGACCGCGGCCCGAATCGCGGCGGCCGTCGGCGTGGCCGTACCCAGATTGAGTCCGGTACCGCTGTAGTCCACCCGGGCGCCGACCTCGGCCTTGTCGGAGGTCTCCCCCGCCACCACCAGCGGCACACCATGGGCCAGGGCGTACTGCACCCCGCCGTAGCCGCCGTTGGTGACCATGACATCGATGTGCGGCATCAGCTGTGAATAGGGCAGCCAGTCGACGATTCGTGCGTTCGACGGAATGGGCCCGCGGAGCTGTTGGCCCGGCCGGCCGCCGGTGGTGGCGATCACCAGCACGTCGGGACGATCGGCCAGCGCTGCCAGCGTGGGACCGACCAGTTGGTTCAGATCGGTGTTGTCGAAGGTGCCCTGCGTGACATGCACGACGATGGGCGCCGCGACGACGTCTCCCCACCAGACCGGCGGGGCGATCTCGACGACGTCGCCGGGAAACACCGGACCGACGAACTGCACGGTGCCCGGCAGATCGCTGCGCGGATACTCGAAGCCTTCGACGCACAGCTGCAGGAGCCCGTCGGCCAGCCGTGGCCAGTCGCTGATGAACACCGGCGCCGAACTGGAACCCGCGGACCGCAGGGCCCGGTCCAGGCGGCGCTGGATTGCCCCCATGATGAACCGGTGGGCCACCTCGGTCATCCTGCTGTAGTCGACGCCCGGTTCGGGCTGCCACGCCATGCCGAACGGCGGGGTGTCCACACTCGACAAGGTCAGGGGGCCGACTCCGCACACCAGGATGGGTGGCCGTCGCTGCCCGCCGAGCAGCAGCGGCAACACTCCGGTGAACGCGATGTCGACCACGATGGCGTCGACGGGCTCTGCAGTGAGGAAAGCGCTCAGCGACTCTGCCTGTTTGACAAGCGGTTTGATGAACGCGGAGGTCAGTTCGGCCCGCCCCAGCAGAAAACGTCGCACTTCGGCAGGTAGTTGTCGCGCCCATCCGGGGGCCGCCGCGGGCGGGTTCACCCGTGCGCCGTCCGGCAGCGCGACGAAGCGCAGACCGGCACGGTTGATGACGTCGGAGTACTCGGCATCGGTCATCACGGTGACGTCGTGGCCTGCGGTGCGCAGCCCGACACCGATATGCAGCATCGGCATCAGGTGTCCCGCGAGCGGGCTGACAGCCAGCAAATAATGCACTTCGCCACCCTAGCCGCCGCGCATCACGGTTCCCGGCCCCAGGCTCTTACCGGACACTTCGCTGACCCGCAGATGCGGCATGACACCGGCACCATCGGACTGCTCGGGGAAATCGAACACCGCCAGGAACAGCAGCATCGGATAGTCCGGGGCCTGGTCGCTGGTGCGGGTCGAGACGCCGTCGATGGTGAAGTCGACGACCCCCGGCTGCCAGTGCACCCCGTAGGTGTGTGGTTGGGTGATGTCGATGTTCCTGACGGGCGCCGAAAAGTCTTCTCGCAGCGCAGGATCGCGGAACGGGTGAATGCCCTGGCCGATTGCGGCACGGCCACCGTCGACAGTGTTGCCGAAGACTTCCATGAGGCAGATCTCGCCGCACCGGTGCGGCTGGTCCTCGAGGCCGACCAGCCAGGCCGAGAACATCGAACTCACCGTGAGTTCAGCCGAGCAGGTGACCTCGAGGTGGCCGTACTGCGGGACGAAGCCCAGCACGGTCGGTTGCTGCTCCCGCACCAGCAGGCCGTCGCGGAACGGCTGGGGTGCGTCGGACGTGCCCACGGCGCCCGAGCGGTTGGCGCTTTGAATACCCGAGACCCGCAGCGGGGTCGCATGCAGGTCAGGGCACCACAGTGGGTGATCGTGCGGGATGGACAGGTCCAGGCCGTCCTCTCCGGTGCTGAAGGTCGCGGACGCCTGCGCCCGGGAGCTCCAGGCCGGCAGATACGCCGTCGTCCACACCGCGGGATCGAGCTGCTCGAACCGGTCTCTGAAGACGCTCATCGCTGCGCCACCACAAAAAAGCCGCGTGGGACGCCGGGTACCTCGAGTGGAATGGCCGGCGTGGGCCAGCGGTTCCAGCGGTTTCCGACCTCGGCGATATCGACGACGTGCGCCGACCAGCCCCGCCGCTGCGCCAGCTCCCCCGGGGTATCCGTGCCGAACAGCCAAGGCGAACCCATGTCCGCCATCGACTCCAGAAGTGGTGCCATAGAGGGTGATTCGAGCAAACTCTGACCTACGACCTCATACAACAGCGTCGACCCGGCAGCCGACAGCGCATCCACCCGGTCAAACAATGTGCTCACCGCGGTCTCGTCGAGGTACTGCAGCAGGCCCTCCATCAACCACACCGTCGGCTGCACCGAGTCAAAACCGGCGGCGCGGATCGCGGCGGGCCAGTCGTCACGCAGATCGACACCGACGGCGTGGCGGCGGCAACGAGGTTGATCGGCGACGAGCAAGTGCGCCTTCTGAGCGATCACCTCCGGTTGATCCACCTCGAAGAGCTCCGTGTCGTCCGGCCAGTCCAGCCGGTAGGCACGGGCGTCCATCCCTGCGGCGAGAAGGACAACCTGACGGGCTGTTTGCACCGCTCGCAACAGTTCTTCGTCCCAGAAGCGGGTGCGCACCACGATCTGCAGTGTTGACCGCTCACCCGAATGCGCGAGCGCCGCTTCCAGGTGCATCACCCCGGTGGCGCCGGCCAGTTTCTCCGCGAACGGATCGCGGAACAGGGCGTCGTCGCGGCTGGTTTCCCTGGCTCGGATGGCGGCGACCAGCAGGCCGGTGTTCGCGACGGCCTGTTGCCCTCTGTCCATGGGTTCCATCATGACGGGACCGCGCGCAGTTCGGCCGCGCACAGTTCGGATCGTGGTGAAGCAAAGCGGTGGGCAGGGTCGAAGTGTGGCCGACAATGCTGCACAGAGTTCCGTCGTCTTCGGCATCGGTAGCCTCACAGCCGAACGCCACGCGCTAGGAGAGGACGATCATGCCTGTGAAACTTCACTGGTTCCTGCCCACCTACGGGGACAGCCGATTGATCGTCGGTGGTGGCCACGGCACGGCGGTGGGTGCTGCCCACAGCGACCGGGATGCCTCGATCGACTACCTCGCCTCGATCGTGCGGGGCGCCGAGTCCTTCGGCTTCACCGGAGCGCTGATCCCGACCGGGGCCTGGTGCGAGGACGCGTTCGTCACCGCCGCCCTGCTTGCCAGGGAGACCACCTCGCTGGCCTTTCTGGTGGCGTTCCGCCCCGGGCTGGTGAGTCCCACCCTGTCCGCGCAGATGGCGGCGACATTCGCCCGGCACGCGCCGGGACGGCTGCTGCTCAATGTCGTCGTCGGCGGCGAGGCCCACGAGCAGCGCTCCTTCGGTGATTACCTCGACAAGGACGCGCGTTATGAGCGCTGCGACGAGTTCCTGGACATCGTCCGCCGCTTGTGGGCCGGCGAGACCGTAACCGAACACGGCGCCCACATCAGCGTCGACGAAGCCGCGCTGGCCCTCCCACCCAGTCCGGTGCCGCCGCTGTACTTCGGCGGCAGCTCCGCTGCTGCGGGTCCGGTGGCGGCGCGGCACGCTGACGTGTATCTCACCTGGGGCGAACCGCCGGCGGCGGTCAAGGAGAAGGTCGACTGGATCCGCAAGCTCGCCGCTGAGCAGGGCCGCCACGTGCGGTTCGGCATCCGTCTGCACACCATCTCGCGCGACACCGCCGACGAGGCGTGGGCCCAGGCCGGCCGGCTCATCGACGCACTCGACGAGGAGACCGTGAAGTCCGCGCAAGCCGGGTTGGCCCGCAGCCAGTCCGAGGGGCAGAAGCGGATGCTGGCGCTACACGAAACCAACCGCACCAACGGCACCTGGAATGACGCCCGCAGCCTGGAGATCGCCCCCAACCTGTGGTCCGGGGTCGGATTGGTCCGTGGCGGCGCAGGCACTGCCCTCGTGGGCAGTCACCGCGAGGTCGCCGACCGGATCGCCGAGTATGCCGAGGTGGGCATCGACGAGTTCATCTTCTCCGGCTATCCGCATCTGGAGGAGCTGTACTGGTTCGGCGAGGGCGTGGTTCCGATCCTGCGTGAACGTGGCCTCTTCGACGGCGGCCGGGTGGAGGCAGCGCCGGCCTCGATTCCGTTTGTCGGCGCCGCGAGGTGAGCTCTGCTGCCGACGTGGTGGGCGTCGCCGCCGCTTTGTCGGCAGTGTTCGCCGAGGACGCCGGCACCCGCGACGCGAACCGGATCCTGCCGTTCGAGCAGGTGAAGGCCCTGAAGGACGCCGGGTTGTTGGCCCTGTCGGTGCCCGCCGAGCACGGCGGCATGGACGCGCCCGCCACGGTGGTCGCCGAGGTGTTCCGATTGTTGGCACACGCTGACGGATCGCTGTCGCAGATCCCCCAATCGCACTACACATTCCTCGAAGCGCTACGACTGCAGGGGACGCCCGGCCAGAAAGAGTTCTTCTACGGATTGGTGCGCGACGGGGCCCTGTTCGCGAATGCGCAGTCGGAGCGCGGACCGCATCCGATCACTGTGGACACCACGATCCTGACCGAACAGTCGTCGGGCAGTTTTGTGCTCTCCGGACGCAAGTTCTATTCCACCGGCGCACTTTTCGCCGACTGGTTGATCGTGCGCGCGTCGCTGGCCGACGGCACCGGTGATGCGCCCACCTCGTCGACGCCCAAGTCGTTGGCCTTCCTCCCCCGAGATGCCGAAGGGGTGGAGATCATCGATGACTGGGACGGGATGGGTCAGCGCACCACAGCCTCAGGGACCGTGACACTCCATGACGTGCACGTGCCCGCTGAGCACGTGGTCCCGTTCTCCCCCATTTTCGCCGAGCCCACGGTATATGGGGCGCATGCCCAATTGATCCACAGCGCAATCGATGTCGGCATCGCGACCAGGGCTCTGGCGGAAGGGGTCCGACAGGCCGCCAAGGCGCGACCACACTTCGAGGCCGGAGTGTCCGCCGCGGCCGACGATCCCACCGTCGTGCAGGCGGCCGGCGAACTGACCGTCACCGTCCGCGCCGCACAGGCATTGCTCAATGAGGCTGCCCGCCAAGTCGATTCGGCACGAGCGTCACTGGATGCCGATTCCGCCGCCGCCGCCTCGGTGGCGGTGGCAGTCGCGAAAGTGGCCGCGGTCCGCGCGTGCCTTGATGCGTCGTCCGCCCTGTTCGAACTCGGCGGCACACGCAGCGCCTCGGCCAGCGGGAATCTCTCGCGGTTCTGGCGCGATGCCCGCACCCACACGCTGCACGATCCGGTGCGCTGGAAGCTGCAGCACATCGGGCGCTACACCTTGTCGGGGACACGGCCGCCGCGGCACGGGCAACTCTGATACCGAGGTGGGCAACGGCCTGCTCGCCATGCAAGAAGGCTGTCACCTGCGCTTGATTTTCAGCCCATTTTGTCACCCGCCGAAGGTAGAATCGAACACATGTTCGAGGGATGTGATGTCGGGGCGTTGCTGGTCGAGGTGGAGGAATCCCGCCTCGACGAATCGGCGGTGTGGGCGCGGCGAATGGCCGCGATTGCCCCGGTGTTGGCGCGCCGCACCGTCGAGGCGTTCGATTGCGCCGCCGCCGATCCTGACGGTGATGCGGGGTTTGCGTTGATCAGCGGGTTTGTCCGCACCGCCGCCGAAATCGGCCCCGCATTGGGGGTCGCCCCGGCGGTAGCCACCCGACTCGTCGGCTACGCCGAAGCCCTCGAGCAGCGGCTGCCGCTGCTCTTCGGGTTGCTGGCCTCAGGCCGGTTGGATTGGGACTCGACCAAAGTCATCCTCAAC
>JBEVFK010000141.1:0-17973 GCA_040512325.1 Mycobacterium sp.
GACAGCGCCGTCCTCGTCATCGCCGACGACGCCGACGTACTCGCTGTTGGTCTGCGGGTTCCGGACGCTGGTGACCACACATTCATCGAGCGGCCCGGCGCCCACCCGGTCGATGTTGACGGTGTAACCCTGCGCCTCCAGGTTGGCGATGGTCTCGCCGGCCGTCGGCTCTGCTGATGCCAGGCCGGCGGGACCGACGACCACGCCCAGTCCTGCAATCGCCAGCGCTGTGATTGTCGTTGCGGTCCGCATGCCGTCTCCTCTGTGTGCACCCCGGCGTTCACTCCTGGTGAGTACATCGCCCGTCACGGCCGATCCGTTCCTTCATCATGGCGCGTCATCCGCCGCGCGGGGCGTACATGATGACCGCCACTCCGAGCAGACAGACCAGCGCGCCGCTGACGTCCCAGCGGTCAGGCCGGAAGCCGTCGACCGCCATCCCCCACAGCAGGGATCCGGCTACGAAAACACCGCCGTAAGCGGCGAGGATGCGCCCGAAGTTGGCGTCGGCTTGCAGCGTCGCGACAAACCCGTAGAGGCCCAGCGCGGCGACGCCCAGGCCCATCCACACCCAGCCGCGATGCTCACGTACGCCCTGCCACACCAGCCAGGCGCCGCCGATCTCGAACACCGCCGCCAGGGCGAACAACAGCACTGATTTGGCCACCATCACCCGGTGAACCTATGCGATTTCGGCGCGCTCATCACCGCTCAGCGGTTGCCAGCGCGCCGAAATCACCGCTCGGCGCGCTGGTAGGCGGTGACGACGGCGGCCCCGCCGAGCCCGATGTTGTGTTGCAGGGCCGCGGTGACGTCGTTGACCTGACGCTTGTCGGCGGTGCCGCGCAACTGCCAGGTGAGCTCGGCGCACTGCGCCAGCCCGGTGGCGCCCAATGGATGGCCTTTGGAGATGAGCCCGCCCGACGGGTTGACCACCCAGCGGCCGCCGTAGGTGGTCTCGCCGTTGTCGATCAGCGCCGGCGCGTCACCTTCGGCGCACAGGCCGAGGGCTTCGTAGAGGAGCAGCTCGTTGGCCGAGAAACAGTCATGCAGCTCGATCACCTGGAAGTCGGCCGGGCCGAGCCCGGACTGATCGTAAACCTGTTGGGCGGCTTGCACATTCATGTCGTAGCCGATGACATTGGCGGCACTGCCGTCGAAGGTGCTGGCGAAGTCGGTGGTCATCGCCTGTCCGACGATCTCGACAGCCTGACCGGCCAGGTCGTGGCGGGCCACGAAGTCCTCACTGGCCACGATCACCGCACCCGAGCCGTCGGAGGTGGGGGAGCACTGCAGCTTGGTCAACGG
Source organism: Mycobacterium sp. (assembly GCA_040512325.1). Taxonomy (GTDB): domain Bacteria; phylum Actinomycetota; class Actinomycetes; order Mycobacteriales; family Mycobacteriaceae; genus Mycobacterium. The sequence continues at coordinate 1,309 of JBEVFK010000141.1, forward strand.
ATCCGAGATCATCCGGGAACCCAGAATGTCGTCGAGGGTGTACTCGTCCTGGAACTGGGCGTACGGATTGTTCACCGAATGCTTGTGGTTCTTGAAGCCGATCTTGGCGAAATGCTCGGCGGTGGTGCCGAACTTCTTCATGTGTTCTCGGCCTGCGGCTCCGAACATCCACGGCGCCACCGGAAATGCCATCTCGTCGATCTCGTTGAGCGCGACGATATGGCGCATCAACGGGGACTCGCGATCATCCGCACCGCCACCGAGAGAGCCGGGCTGCATCTTCTCGAACCCCAGCGCCAACACGCAGTCGGCCAACCCGCCCCGGATGGCCTGCGCAGCCAGAAACAGCGCCGTCGATCCAGTCGAGCAGTTGTTGTTGACGTTGACGATCGGGATCCCCGTCATGCCCAACTCGTAGAGCGCGCGTTGCCCCGACGTCGAGTCGCCGGCGCAATACCCCACGTAACCCTGCTGGATCTCGGTGTAGGCGATGCCCGCGTCCTCGAGCGCCTTGGTGCCGGACTCCTTGGCCATCTGCGGGTAGTCCCAGCCCTCGCGACTGCCGGGCTTCTCGAATTTCGTCATACCGACGCCGACGACGAACACTTTGTTGGGCATGGGCAGAAACTTACAGATCGCAGCCGGTTTCGTGTAGATCTAAATAGAACGTGTTCTAGTGAGTCGAGGGAGGCCACAGTGGCGCTCAAGGTCGTGCAGTGGGCAACCGGAGGCGTCGGCGTCGCCGCCATCAAAGGCGTGCTCGAGCACCCTGAGCTGGAGCTCGTCGGCTGCTGGGTGCACTCGGAGGCCAAGCACGGCAAGGACGTCGGTGAGCTGATCGGCGCTGAGCCGGTGGGGGTGAGCGCGACCAACAGCGTCGACGACATCCTGGCCCTGGACGCTGATGCGGTGATCTACGCGCCCCTGTTGCCCAACCCCGACGAAGTTGCCGCACTGCTGCGGTCCGGGAAGAACGTCGTCACCCCGGTCGGCTGGGTGTATCCGAGTGAACGTCAAGGCGCTGCGCTGCGAGCGGCCGGCGAAGAGGGCTACGCCACCTTGCACGGCACCGGCATCGCGCCGGGTGGCATCAGCGAGAAGTTCCCGTTGCTGCTGTCGATCATGTCGACGGGCGTGACGTTCGTGCGGGCCGAGGAGTTCTCCGATCTGCGCACCTACCTCGCGCCGGACGTGGTGCGCCACGTGATGGGTTTCGGTGACACTCCGGAGAAGGCGCTCTCGGGGCCCATGCAGAAACTTCTCGACGGCGGGTTCATCCAGTCGGTCCGGATGATCGTCGACGAGATGGGGTTCAACGCCGATCCGAAGGTGCGTGCCACCCAGGAGATCGCGGTGGCGACCGCACCCATCGACTCGCCCATCGGGGTCATCGAACCGGGGCAGGTGGCGGCCCGCAAGTTCCACTGGGAGGCACTCGTCGACGGTGAACCAGTGGTCCGGGTGACGGTGAACTGGCTCATGGGCGAGGAAAACCTGGACCCGGCATGGGATTTCGGCGCCGAAGGTCAACGCTACGAGATGGAGGTCCAGGGCAACCCGGACTTCACCATGGTGGTCAAAGGCTTTCAATCCGAATACGGTGAGGACGATCGCGGCATCGAATCCGGTGTCGTCGCCACCGCGGCGCACTGTGTGAACTCGATCGCTGCGGTGTGCGCGGCCAAACCGGGTATCGCGACCTACCTCGACCTGCCGCTGATCTCGGCCAAAGCTGCACCGCGCCTGGCTCGCCCCGTGTGAGCGACGGCGGTGGCTACCATCAAGGCCATGCCGACCCCGCACGTCATGACGCAGTCGCGCGCGATCCCCGTCGACCCGGCCTCGGCGTTTCAACGCACCCTGGTGACACCCCTGCCCGGTCTGTTCCGGCGCTGGTATGGACCCATCGCCCCGGTCAAAGCCGTGCTCGGCCAGGCCGGTGAGTGGGGAACCGTCGGGCAGACCCGAACCGTGACGCAGGTCGGCGGCGGCAGCTTGCGGGAGGAACTCACCCTCGTCGACGCGCCGCGCTCCTTCGGTTACACGCTGTCCGGGATCACCGGACCGCTGTCACCTCTGGTCGACCACATCAACGGAACCTGGTCGTTCACCCCGGTGGGCACCGGCACCGAAGTCACCTGGCGCTGGGAGGTGTACCCGAAATCGTCGTCGGCCGCACTGGCCATCCCGGTGTTCGCCCGACTGTGGCGTGGTTACGCCCGGCAGGCTCTCGAGGTGCTCTCAGACGAACTGCTCGGCTGATTGGTTGCGTGACAAAGTGTTTCATGACAGGGGGAAGTTCAACTGATGGCGCAGGCATTCGAGCAGCTGGTCGGGTTGCTCAACTATCCGATGTTCGTGGTGACCACACAGGCCGAGGGATCGAAGGCCGGCTGCCTGGTGGGGTTCACCAGCCAAACCAGCATCAACCCGCCGCGTTTCCTGGTGGGGTTGTCCAAGCGCAATCACACCTATCGCACGGCGCACTCCGCTTCCCATCTGGCGGTACACCTGCTGGCCCGGCCCGCACTGGACGTGGCCCGGCTGTTCGGCAGTCAGACCGGCGACCGTGTCGACAAGTTCGAACAGTGCGCCTGGCACGAAGGACCTGAAGGCCTGCCGATTCTCGATGACGCTCCGGCCTGGTTCGTCGGGTCCATCGCGGAGCGCTTCGACCTCGGAGACCACGTGGGGCATCTGTTGGAACCGGTGGCCGGCGCGGCCCCCGACGAACTGCGCGACCTCGTGACCTTTGCCGACGTGCGCGATCTCGAACCAGGCCACGACGCATGAAGGACACCGCATGACGGTGACCACCGGTCACGTCGACGACGTGGAACAACTGGCCGAGCACTACCGGGACGCGCCGCGCGGCGTGCGCGCCAACATGATCTTCAGCGCAGACGGGGCGGCGGCTTTCGGAGGGCGGGCCGGGCCGTTGTCATGCCCGGTGGACCAACAACTGCTCACGGCGCTGCGCGGCTTCGCCGATGTGGTGCTCGTCGGTGCCGGCACCGCGCGGGCGGAAAGTTATGGTCCGGTGCGCGGCACCGGAGAGCCGCAGGACGTGCCTCCGATTGCGGTGGTCAGCACCACCGGCAACCTGCCCGCCACGATATTCGGCGGAGCCGGCCCGCCGCCGATCCTGGTGACCAGTGCGCACGCGGTGGACCGGCACCAACTCGACAACGACGGGCGCTGGCAGCTGCTGGTCGCCGGCGACGTGACCGTCGACCTCGGAGACGCGATTCGGCAACTGAAAAGCCAAGGAAAAGAACGGATTTTGTGTGAAGGTGGCCCGACGCTGTTGGACGCCCTTGTCGAATCCGACCTGATCGACGAGATCTGTGTGACGATCGCGCCACGACTGGCCGGTGGGCAACCGGTCGGAACGCGGACCCAGGCGCGCCTCGCCTCACCGACGGCGCTGCAGATCCGGCACGTCATGCAGCACAACGACTACTTGTTCCTCAAATACGGGCGGTAGCCGATTGACGTCGTGGCGACGCGGGTAACCGCACCGCATGTCTTCGAAACGATGGGGCTGGACGCGCCACCTGGCCGTCCTGGGCGGATTCGAGATGATCTTCGCCGCGGTGGCATCAATCGGAATTTTTCTGACCGCAGCGGGACTGGGGTACATCTCCGGAGCAGTCGCGATCGGCCTGACGGCCGTCGCACTGTTCATCATCGGGGCGTTGCTGCTGCGACGGACCTCGCGCAACAATGACGGCGGTGGTGTTCTGGACCGACGGCACAACAAGATCCGCCAGCGGGTGTATCGCGCCCAGTACCGGGGGCGGCCCAACAGCTGATCAGCTGCTCGGTGTCTGGAACTCCGCCTCGGGGTGGGTGGCGACATACTCCGCCTCCACGCGGCGCACCCGGCGCCGCTCCTTCGACAGCCATGCGAAGCCGCCGAGCATCAGCACGGCCGATACCACCACAAATGCAACTCCGGCCACCGCGTGGCCGGTGGCGAAGGCGAACAATGCGCCGAATACGGCGATCGCACCCAAACCGATCGCTATCAACGCGGGAAATGCGGCGGTGTTCTTCATGTTCTGCCCCGCGTGCTTGCGCGTGGTGCGGGCGTGATCAACAGGGTCTTCGGCCTTGTTTCCCATCGTCGTTCCTCCTGCTCTCATCACTCTGAATTGGGCGTACCCGAGCACGCAATCGGCAAAACGGTGGTCGGTGCCGTTCGCGGTGACGAAATTCTTACTGGCACACTCGGACACCGTGACCAACACGCGTGGACTTGTCCTGGCAGGTGGCGGCCTGGCAGGAATCGCCTGGGAGACGGGGCTGCTGCTGGGGATCGCCGACGAGTCGCCCGATGCGGCGGCCGCCATCCTGGCCAGCGACGTGCTGGTCGGCACGTCCGCCGGGTCGGCGGTCGCGGCCCAGATCGGCAGCGGAGCGTCGTTGCCGGAGCTGTTCGAGCGCCAGCTCACCGGTGCGAGTCGGGAGATCGATCCCGGGGTCGGCATCGACGAGATCATCGAACTGTTCATGTCGGCGCTGCTGACCCCCGACACCACCACCGAGCAGAAACTGCAACGCATCGGTGCTGTCGCCCTGGCGACCGACACGGTGGCCGAATCGGTGCGCCGGGCGGTGATCGCCGACCGGCTCCCGTCACATGAGTGGCCGGACCGCGTGCTGCGCTTGACGGGTATCGACATCGACAGTGGTGTGCTGGAAGTGTTCGACCGGACCACCGGTGTCGCGCTGATCGACGCGGTAGCCGCCAGTTGCGCCGTGCCGGGTGCCTGGCCACCGGTGACCATCGGCGGCCGGCGCTACATGGACGGCGGGGTCAGCAGCATCGTGAACATGGCGGTGGCCCGGGATTGTGACGCGGTGCTGGTGTTGGTGCCCTCACCGGAGAACTCACCGTCCCCGTTCGGCGGCGGTGCGGCCGCCGAGATCGCGGCGTTCCCGGCGCCGACGCTGGCCGTCTTCGCCGACGAAGCCTCGGTGGCGGCGTTCGGGCCCAATCCGCTGGACCCGGAATGCCGCAAGCCCGCCGCGTTGGCCGGCCGCGAGCAGGGCCGGCGCAGCGCACCTGCCGTCGTCGGGTTCCTAGGCCTCTAACGCGGGCAGTCGCAGCGAGTCGAACGCGCTTGCGGCCAGCTCCTGTCCGACCTCGATGACCTCCGCGGCGCGGTGGAACTCCAGGCTGCGGCAGGTTGTTCGCGGCACCTCGATCAGCAGATCGGGCGGATAAGCGGCCAAAGTGTGCCGGGCCAGTGCGGCCTGCGCGATGTCGATGGTGCGGTTCATCACCTCGAAGCTGCCCAGCTTGGGTGCCGGCGATTCCTTCTCGGCGTCGATGAGTTCGTCGTCGCTGGCCGTGGTGAACCTGCTGAGCACCGATCGGGCCGACGGGGTATCGAGCACCGAGCGCGCCGCCTTGGTGTCCAACAGCGCCGAGGTGCTGCGCCACACCCGGTTCATCCATTCGGCGCCGGCCCGGGGTTCGGCAGGATTGGTGGGCGTCCGGGGATCGTCACCGGACAAGCTGATGGCGATCGTCAGGTCGGCCTTGACCGCGGAGATCGGCGCCATCGGCAGCGGGTCGAGGATCCCGCCGTCAGCCAGTAGCCGGCCGTCGAGAACATACGGTGTGATCACTCCGGGGATCGCGATCGAGGCGCGGATCGCGGCGTCGACGGGGCCGCGCTGCAGCCACACCGACCTGCCGGCGATCAGATCCGTCGCCACCGCCGTGTACGGAAAGGGCAGGTCCTCGATGGTGACGTCGCCCAGGATGTCGCGGACGGCGTCGAGGATCTTCTCCGCGCGCAGCACTCCGGCCGCGCTGATCGAAGGATCCAGCAGTCGCAGCATCGCGCGCTGGGTCAACGCGGTGGCCCAGTCGGTGAATTCGTCCAGTTTGCCTGCCCCGTAGAGACCGCCCACCAAGGCGCCCATCGACGATCCGGAGATGCCGACGATCTCGTGACCCCGCTCCAGAAGTTCGTTGATCACTCCGATGTGGGCATAGCCGCGTGCCCCACCGCTGCCCAAGCACAGCGCCATTCGCATCGCTACATTGTGGCGTGATTCGCCCTCGCGGCAATGGGTAACTCCTGCAGGTGTGATCGGGAAACTTCGCTCAGTTGTGGTCGACTGCCGGGAACCGCGGCGATTGGCCGAGTTCTACGCCGAGCTGGTCGGCGGTGACCTCAGCTCCGAGAACGAATCGTGGGTGGTGCTCACCGACCCCGCGGGCCGGCGGCTGGCGTTTCAGCTGTCGCCGGAACACGAGCCGCCGCGGTTCCCGGATCCCAGCGCGTCGCAGCAGTTCCACCTCGACATCCTCGTCGAGGAGATCGAGGCCGCCGAAACCCAGGTGCTGGCATTGGGCGCCACCCGGGTGCCAGATGCGTTGGGGGAGGACGATTTTCGGGTGTACCGGGATCCGGCCGGTCACACCTTCTGCCTGGTGTGGTGAGTCAACGGGCCAACCGGGCGAAGTAGTCCGTCACCGGCGCCGGGTCATCCAGCGTGGTGATCGCGCCGATGTAGCCGTCGGGCCGCACCACCACCCGGCCGCCGGATTTCAGTCCCAGCCGGGCTGCCAGCTGCCCGGATGGATCGGCGACCACCGCGTGGTATCCCGACACTGGGGTGTCGGTATGGGTGACCAGTATCTGCCCGCGGCCCGGTCCGCCCGCAGCCGGCGCCACCTGAGTGCCGGCCACTGTCACCACGGCGTGCCCCGACTTGCACACGTCGCCGAGCTGTTTCTGCAGTGCCGCGTCGGCGACATGCGGAAGGTGTTCGCCGGCAGCAACTTTGCTACTGTGCGGCGAGAGACCGACGGCCAGAGGGCTGCTCTTGTAGTTGATGTCGATTTCCTCGGCGACCGACGCTAGCTGACGGGTGAACGGCCCGACGTGCCCGAGCACCCGCATCGCGAGGTCCCGCACCTGCTGGGCCGCCCCGGACAAGGTGCCGAGCTTGGTGAGTCGGTCGGAGAACGTGATGACCGCTGCCGCAACGGGATGACGCTCCGCGTGGTAGCTGTCCAGCAGGGTGTCCCCGCCGTCGCCGTTGATGACAGCGGCCAGTTTCCAGGCCAGGTTGAACGCGTCCTGCATCCCGGTGTTCATGCCCTGCCCGCCGGCCGGGCTGTGGATGTGGGCGGCGTCGCCGGCCAGGAACACCCGTCCCCACCGGTACGCGGGCACCTGCGCGTGATGCACTTCGAAGGACGTCAGCCAGTGGGAGCGATGAACGGTGATGCCGCCGACCCGCCGGTCCAGGACGGCTTGCACCTCATCGGGGGTGGGGTGGAGTTTCAGTGGTTCGTCTGCCGCGCTGCGTGTTTGGGCGATGACCCGCATGCGGTCGTTGATCATCGGGAACACCGCGACGGGCCCGTCGGGGGAGAAGAACGTGTGCATGGAGTCGGTGTCGAGCGAATGTGAGGCATCGATGTCGGCGAGCAGAAACCGCTCACCTGCAAACGTGCCTGCCAGTTTGGTGCCCACCAGATGCCGGACTGCACTGTGTGCACCGTCGGCGCCGATCACCCAGGAGGTGGTGAGCTGTTCGCCGTTGTCCAACCTCAGGTGCACGGCGCCGTCGTCCTGGGTCAACCCCACGAGTTCCGCCCCGCGTTCTACGGTCACGCCCAGAGTCGCCGCGTGTTCGGCCAGCACCCGTTCGGTCTCGGTCTGGGCGGTCACCACCGTGTAGGGGAACGCACTGTCGACGGTGCCGAGTGGCACACGGAACAACCGCTTCCCACCGGTATAAAGCTGCATGGCAACGGCTTTGAGCCCGGTGGCCGCCAGCTGGTCCACGATGCCCATCCGGTTGAGCATGTCCAGGCTGCGGGCGTGCACGGCGATGGCGCGGGACTCGTCGGTGGGGACGGCCAGCTTGTCGATGATGCGCACCCGCGCGCCGCGGCGGGCGAGCTCGGCGGCGGCGACAAGTCCGACGGGTCCGGCGCCGACGACGACGACATCGGCAGTGGGGGAGGGGCTCATGGGACTCCTGTGCACGTCGCTGGCAAACCAGGGATACCGTACTGAAGGCCGGATGCCACCGCAATCCGAATTTCACGCTACGATGAAACTCATGGCGAAGAGGCCTACTCCCGGTCCGCGGGATGAACGAGGCGTCCTCGCTGCGCGCATCTTGCGTGCCGCGCGCGATGCATTTGCCGAAACCGGTTGGGCCGGAACCACAATCCGGTCAGTGGCGCGGGCCGCCGACGTCGACCCCGCACTCGTGTACCACTACTACGGCTCCAAAGAGGGTCTGCTCGACGCCGCCACCGCGCCCGAACCGCGGTTCCTCGAGCGGGTGGCCGCCACCTGGGCGGTGCCGCAGGCGGAGCTGGGCCGGGCCCTGGTGGAGGCCATGCTGGCGAACTGGGCCGATGCCGACATCGGCCCGTCGCTGCGGGCCGTCCTGCAGACCGCCGCGCATGAGCCCGCCACCCGCGAGAAGCTGCGGATGGTGGTCGAACGCAGCTTGATGGGGGTGTCGCACCTCGGTGTTGACGAGCAGGATCGACAGGTACGCAGCGGCCTGATCGCCTCGCAGCTCATGGGCTGCGCGCTGATGCGCTTCGTCTGGAAGATCGAGCCCGTGGCCTCCATGGGTGACGCCGAGATCGTCGACGCCATCGCGCCGACCCTGCAGCGCTACATCGAGGGCGACCTGACCGACGGTTGACCCGGCACCCAGGCAACGGATTCGGCCGGAATGGTGGTCCCGGCGCCACCTCGACGCGGGGCGCGGCAAAAAATCCACTCTTGACGGGAATTAACGTGACATGTCACGTAGTTATGGAGGATGATTCACCCACCATCGAGAATCGGAGAAGCAATCATGGGACAGCTGACAGGTAAGACCGCACTCGTCACCGGCGGCACCTCGGGAATCGGGCTCGCCGCCGCACAGCGCCTGGCCGGTGAAGGAGCCCACGTCTTCATCACCGGTCGTCAACAGGCCGGCGTCGACGAGGCCGTGGCCTCGATCGGGGAATCGGCCACCGGAGTGCGCGGCGACATCACCAACGCCGCCGATCTCGACGTTCTGGCCGAGGCCATCAGGTCCCGTGGCCACGGCCTCGATGTGGTGTTCGCCAATGCCGGGGGCGGCGAGTTCGCCACGCTGGCCGACGAGACACCCGAACACCTCGCCGATACCTTCAACCGCAACGTCGGCGGTACCACCTTCACCGTGCAGAAGATGCTTCCGCTGCTCAACGAGGGCGCCTCGATCGTGCTCGCCGGGTCGACCGCCGCCTCCAGTGGCGTGCCCAGCTTCGGCGCCTACGCCGCTTCCAAGGCCGCGATCCGCTCCCTCGGGCGTACCTGGGCCGCCGAGCTCGTCGACCGCAAGATCCGGGTCAACACCGTGGTGCCGGGGCCGGTGGAGACCCCCGGATTGCGGGGCTTGGCACCACAGGGCCAGGAGCAGGCGCTGCTCGACGGCGAGGCTGCCACCGTGCCGATGGGCCGCCTCGGGCGCCCGGAGGAGCTCGCCAACGCGGTGCTGTTCCTGGCCTCCGATCAGAGCAGCTTCATGACCGGCGCCGAGCTCTTCGTCGACGGCGGCTCGACTCAGCTCTGACCGGGTCGGGGCAGCGTCCCCTCACGCAGGATGTTCTCGTAGACCACGGACAGGATGTCGGCGAGCACATCCTCCTGCCCGGCGGTGATATCGGTGAAGAACAGCCTCCGCACCCAGGCCACATGCCGGGGCGCGGCCTCTTGCAAGGTGGTCCAGCCGGCGTCGGTGAGCAGCGCGTCGGTGGCCCTACCGTCGGATTCGGACGGCACCCGGTCGACGAGGCCGCGCCGGGTCATCCGTTGCAGATGGTGCGACAGTCGGCTGCGCTCCCACCCGATCATGGTGGCCAGGCTGGTCAACTGCATGCGGTGGCCTGCAGCCTGGGACAACGCGTTCATCACCGTGTAGTCGCCCAGCGACATGTCGGATTCGGTCTGCAGATTCCGGTTCATCTCGTACTCGAGGCGGTGATAGACCTGCATGTAGGCCAGCCACGCCCGGCCTTGTGTTGCGTTGAGCCACTGATCTTTTGGCGCTCCGGTCACGGTGACGGCGGGTCGACCACGGTGAACAACTGCGCGATGCGACCGTCGGCGATCACCGCCGCATCGAAGCCCGTGGCCACGGGTTCGCCACCGGGCGGTCCCAGCCGCCAGGCGAGGAGGCCGAAGTTGCTGGTCTGGCGGACCTCGCCGACCTTGCTGAACTCTAGGCCGGCGAACCTCGAGACCAGCTCCTGCGCCTTGGCGGCAAGTGCGGCGCGGCCGACCGTCACTCCGTCGTCGTCACTCCAGGCCACCTCGTCGGTGTAGGTCCTGGCGATGGCCTCGGCGCGGCGCTCGTCATCGGGCTCGTTGAAGACGGCCAGGAGGTTCGAATCCATGAGATTTGAAATAGCGTCCGACATCCGAAGCCCTCCAATGGTTGATATGTCACGCAGTTTACGCGTTACTCACATTCCATGTTGGCGGCGCCGTTGGCTGCCATGATGACCCCGGCCTGCTGCGCCGGGGTCAGTTGCACCCACGTGGTGTCAAAGGTGCCCGGACCGACGGCGTCCGGGGTCTGCACCTGCTTCAGATACGCCTCGGCCAGCGCCGCCGGGTCGCCGACCGGCTGGGTGTTCATCCACTCCCTGGCAGCGTGGCAGGCCTGCCCATATTGGGATTCGGTGGCGTCGGAGGGCACATCCACCTGGGTGGTGACGCCGCCGGGAGACACCCCCACCGCGTCGGGCGGGGTGGGCTCGGCAGGCAAGGGCGGGAGATCTGAGGTGGGGCTGCTGGTCGCCACTTCCGGGGCTGAGGATCCGGCGGTGGGGTCGCTCGGCTCGGTGGACGAACAACCCGCGAGGGCAACCACCAGAGCGGCGACGCCCACCGTGGCGCCGCACCGGACGGCAGGGTTGGAGTTTCTGCGCATGCATCCCAATCTATGCAACACTGGCGGACGTGATGAAGCGCATCGGTTACGGGGAGTGTTGTCGGGCTCGTTGAGCCTCGCCCACCCCTATCCGTTTCATCTCCTTTGGAGTTCTTCTCATGTCTCCCACTGCTGCTCTCTACGCTTCGGAAACCCCCTCGCTGTCCGCACCGGGCCGGTTGCGGTTGCCTGACCTGCTGCATGCCACCGACCGCGCCGCCAACGACGTCCTCGAGGGCCGCTACGACCATCTGCTGCCCGCGGGGGGTGTGCCGGCCGACCGGCGCTGGTTCACCCGGGTGCACGGTGACGACGACCTCGACGTCTGGCTGATCAGCTGGGTTCGTGGACACGCCACCGAGTTGCACGACCATGGCGGCTCACTGGGTGCGCTGACCCTGCTGTCGGGTGCGCTCGATGAATTCCGTTGGGATGGTGACCAATTGCGTCGTCGTCGGATCGAGGCGGGCGATCAGGCCGCGTTCCCTCTCGGGTGGGTGCACGACGTGGTGTGGGCGCCGTCGAGCGTTGAATCGATCACCGTCGAGCCCACTCTGTCGGTGCACGCCTATTCGCCGCCGCTGACCACCATGTCGTACTACGAGGTGGCCGGCGGCAGCACGTTGCGCAGGCAGCGCACCGAGCTCACCGACAAGCCCGAATCCGAATGAGCCGCATCGACACCCTGCTCGACGAGGCGCGGGCCCGCCTGCGCCGCATCGAGGCTGCCGACGTGCCACCCGCGCTGGAACGCGGCGCACTGCTGGTCGACATCCGCCCGGCCGCCCAGCGGGCAGCCGAAGGTGATGTTCCGGCCGCACTGGTGATCGAACGCAACGTTCTCGAGTGGCGCTGCGACCCGACCAGCGACGCCAGGCTGCCGCAAGCCACCGGCGACGACGTGGAGTGGGTGATCCTGTGCTCGGAGGGCTACACCTCCAGCCTGGCCGCGGCGGCCCTGCAGGACCTCGGCCTGCATCGCGCCACCGACGTGGTGGGCGGATACCACGCACTGGTGGCAGCCGGAGTCCTCTGAGACCCAGCCCCACGGCGGGGGACTATTCGTCCGAATGCATCATCGGCCGTAGCTTTTCCGTCTTCTCCGGCGTCCAGCCGGGCGGCTGCAGCACCGCCGCCCAGCCGTTGACCACGCTCTGCACGTAGCGGTGACCATGACCGTCCGGCACATCGACGGCCACGGCCATATCGGCCGACACCTGCAGGAACGTCACCACCGGAATCCAGTTGACGCTGGGGAGCACGTCGTAGCCGCGCGGCTCTTTGAGCCAATCCGGTTCGGTGAACAGCAGATCCGGATTCCACCAGGCGATCGGATCGGAGGCGTGCTGCAGGTAGACGATGCGCGGATTGCCCCAGGGATCGTCGGGCCGGTCGAGATTCTCGGGCACCGCGACGAATCGGACATTGGCGCCGTCGTCGTAGATCGGCAGCCACTCCGGCGAACCGGGGTCGCGGGTGCGGGTCAGCTCGGCCCACATCGTGTTGTTGAACGTGGGGCCGCTGAACAGCGCGCCGTCGGTACGCGCGACGATGTTGTTCAGGCTCAGGAACGGTGCCTCGCCACCGAACGAGCCGAGACTCTCACCGAACACCACCAGCTTGGGCCGTTGCGCCTCGGGCAGCTCGCGGACCAGCTCGTCGACCGCCTCGAACAACGCCTGGCCGGCCTGTCGGGCGTTTTCCTGGTCCACCAGGAACGACAGCCAGCTGGGCAGGAACGAGTACTGCATCGACACGATCGCGGTGTCGCCGTTGTACATGTATTCCAGTGCACTGGCTTCGGCTTCGTTGATCCAGCCGGTGCCGGTCGTGGTGGCGACGGCGACGACCGCGCGGTCCAGGCCGCCGGTGCGCTGCAACTCACGGGCCGCCAACTCGGCGGTTGCCTTGATGCCCTCGGCGGAGTTCAGTCCGGCGTAGGCCCGGATCGGTTCGGTGGCCGGCGCCTCGTTGAACTCGCCGAGTTGTTCGACACTGGGCCCGCCACTGATGAACATCCGGCCCTGGTGACCCAATGATGACCAGGACACCAGTGATTCGGGCCCTCCGGAACGCAGCGGGGTGGTGGGCGCCGACGTGTCCGAGTTCTCTTCGTTGTTGACGGACTCGAAGGTGTTGTTCAGCGCGCTCATCACCACGCGGACCACCACTCCGTTGAGCAGGGCGATGGACAGCACCACCAGCAGCAGCACCACCACCGTCGCGGAAACCCGCGGCGGTGCAACACGATTGAGCTGACGGACCAGGAAGCTGACCAGTCGGCCCACCAGCTGGCCCAGTTCGACGAACAGGAACAACACCACGATCGCGATGACGGCGGCCAGCGGATGGTCGATCCAGTCGAGACGGGCCACGCCCATCAGGTCGCGAACTTCGTCCTGCCAGCGGTGAAACCACATGATCATCAACACCTGGCCGATGACACCCACCAGAACCAAGACCAGCCAGGCCCAACGGGGCGCCACCGGGCTGGCGTCCTTGGAGCGCATGTAGCGGATCAGCCAGACCACGAAGACACCGAGCCCGTAGCCGATGGCCCCGCACGCGCCGCTGACCAGGCCCTGGAACAGCGGGCCGCGCGGCAGCAGTGACGGCGTCAGCGACAGCCAGATCATGACGAGCCCGAAAGCCGTGCCGACAAACGTGTAATGCCGGATCCACCAAGGCGGTGTGACGGGCTCGGTGGCCACCGGTTCCCGGGGCTTTTCGTCGCTGACGACAGCGGTGCCGCCGTTACTGCCTTTTTCGTCCGGCGGCTCGGTCACGCCTGCACTTTAGCGGTGCGTGAAGTTTGCAGCGCGCTTCTCGGTGAACGCGTTCATGCCTTCGGTCTGGTCGTCGGTGGCGAACGCCGAGTGGAACAACCGTCGCTCGTAGAGGATGCCTTCGGCCAGGGTGACCTCGAAGGACCGGTTGACGGCCTCCTTGCACATGCGCGACGCCGTGAGCGACATCTGCGAGATCGTGGTGGCGACGGCCTTGGCTTCGGAGAGCAGGTCGGCTGCGGGCACCACGCGTGAAACCAGGCCGGCGCGGTCGGCCTCCTCGGCACCGATGGTGCGTCCCGTCAGGATCAGGTCCATGGCCTTGGCCTTGCCGATGGCGCGCGTGAGGCGCTGGCTGCCACCCATGCCGGGGAGCACCCCGAGCTTGATCTCGGGCTGCCCGAACTTCGCGGTATCGGCGGCGATCAGGATGTCGCACATCATCGCCAGCTCGCAGCCGCCGCCGAGTGCGTAACCGGCCACCGCCGCGATGGTCGGGGTGCGCACCGCGGCGAACTTGCCCCAGGCGGCGAAGAAGTCGGCAGCGAACACGTCGGAGAACGACAGTTCCGACATCTCCTTGATGTCCGCGCCTGCGGCGAAGGCCTTCTCGTTTCCGGTGATGACGATGGCGCCGACATCCGGGTCGTCGTCCAGCTCGGCTGCGGCGGCGGTGACCTCTGTCATCACCTGGCTGTTGAGGGCATTGAGCGCCTTGGGGCGGTTCAAGGTGATGGTGGCGACACGGTCGTCACGGTCGACGAGGATGGTCTCGAAGGTGGCCATTGTGCGGTTCTCCTAGAAGCTCAGGTCGGGGTCGGCGGGTTGGAAGTAGGCATCGATATCGTCCTGGGTGACGCCAGCCAGTGACGACGGCGACCACTGCGGGTTGCGATCCTTGTCGACGAGTTGCGCGCGGATGCCCTCGACGAAATCGTGCGACCGCAGTGATGCGCAGGAGACGCGGTATTCCTGGATCAGCGTCTCTTCCAGCGTCTCGTGGTCGGCCGCGCGGCGGATTGCCTCACGGGTGACGGCCACCGCGATCGGCGACCGTCCCGCGAGGACGTCGGCGGCGTCCCGTGCGGGCTCGGCGTCGTGGCCGCGCAGGGCGGCCACGACATCGAGCGCAGGCTTGGGATCGCCTGCGCTGCCGAAACACTCATCGATCCAATGCTGTTGTGCGGCAAGGTTGCTCGGAGGAGGCTCGATCGAGTGGCGCTGCAGCGCCGTGGTGACGCCCGATTCGGCGATGGTCGCCTTGAACTCAGCGAGCTGGTCGTGGGGGACGAAATGGTCGGCGAAACCCAACACGATCGCGTCGGCGCCGGACAACGTGGAGCCGGTCAACGCGGCGTAGAGCCCCAACCCTCCGGGGGTGTCGGCCAGCAGGAAGGTGCCGCCGACGTCCGGGATGAAGCCGATGCCGACTTCCGGCATCGCCAGCTTGGTGGTGTCGGTGACCACGCGGACGCTGCCGTGCGCGCTGACGCCAACCCCGCCGCCCATGACGATGCCGTCCATCAACGCCACATAGGGCTTGGGGAAGCGGCCCACCTGTCCGTTGAGCGAGTACTCGTTGTAGAAGAATTTGCGGGCCTCGGCGCCACCTTCGAGGGCGCTGCGCCGCAGTGCCACCACGTCGCCGCCCGCGCACAGGCCGCGCTCGCCGGCGCCGTCGATGACCACCGCGCTCACGGTGTCGTCAGCCGCCCAGCCCTCGAGCACGTCGGCGAGCACGTCCACCATGGTCTGGTTCAGGGAGTTGAGGGCTTTCGGGCGGTTGAGCGTCACGAATCCGACGCCGCCGTCGACTCTGGTGAGGATCTCGTCGGTCACGTGCGCGCCATCCCGTCGTCGGAAAATGGAATCAATATTAGTAGGACATCCTAGTATCTGGCTGATTGCCCACGAACGGGTGCCTCTGGGTAACGTACGGCGCAGAACTCGGCCGTAAATATCGCCCCGAAACGGGAACCGTGGCCGGGTGTGTTTCGTTGGACCAATGTTCGTGCAACACTTTCAGGGACCTCACAGGAAAGGAACCAACGGTGCGGGAATCCAGCAATCCGGTATTCCGCTCGCTGCCTAAGCAGCAGGGCGGCTACGCGTCTTTCGGCTCCGGTGCTGCCGGCGCCGCAACTGCGCAGGTAAACCAGGGCTACGACCAGTACACAGCGCCGCCGCAGACAGGTGTCTCGCGGCCGCTGACCATCGACGACGTGGTCATGAAGACCGGCATCACGCTGGGCGTGCTCACGGTCGTGGCCGCAGTCTCCTACTTCCTCGTCGCCGGTAACCCCGGCCTGGCGATGCCGTTCTCGCTCGTCGGCGGGCTCGGCGGGTTCGCACTGGTGATGATCGCCATGTTCGGCCGCAAGCAGGACAACCCCGCGATCGTGCTCAGCTACGCGGCGCTGGAAGGTCTGGCCGTCGGCGCGATCTCGTTCGTGTTCGCCAACCTCTATGTGTCGGGCGCCTCGGCCGGCGCGCTGATCGGGCAGGCGGTGCTGGGCACCATCGGTGTCTTCGCCGGCATGCTCGTCGTCTATAAGACCGGCGCCATCCGGGTGACGCCGAAGTTCACCCGCATGCTCGTCGCCGCAGGTTTCGGCGTGCTGGTGCTCATGCTCGGGAACTTGGTGCTCGCGATGTTCGGTGTGGGCGGCGGCGAAGGCCTCGGCCTGCGCAGCGGTGGCCCGATCGCGATCATCTTCTCGCTGTTCGTCATCGCGCTTGCGGCGTTCAGCTTCTTGATCGACTTCGACGCTGCCGACCAGATGATCCGCGCCGGTGCGCCGGAGAAGGCGGCCTGGGGCGTGGCCCTCGGCCTGACGGTGACGCTGGTCTGGCTGTACCTGGAGATCCTGCGACTGCTGTCGTACTTCCAGAGTCGCTAGCTGCTCTTACG
>JBEVFK010000142.1:0-18563 GCA_040512325.1 Mycobacterium sp.
GCCGCCGGCCGATCGTCGGTGACGATCACCTGGGCGGTGGCGCAGATCTCGAAGTTCTCCCGGCTGCGACGCGCACCCGGGCGGGCGAAGCCTTCGTCGAGCCAGGAGTTGTAGGTCTCCGCCATCCGCGGGGTGTAGAAGATCGGGAGCCAGCCGTCGCAGATCTCGGCTGCCAGCGCCACGTTCTTGGGTCCCTCGGCGCCGAGCATGATCGGGATGTCGGTGCGCAGGGGGTGGGTGATCGACTTGAGCGGCTTGCCCAAGCCCGTGGTGCCCTCGCGTCCGAGCGGCAGCGGGTAGTGCGGTCCGGCGCTGGTGACCGGCGCCTCGCGCGCCCACACCTGCCGAATGATGTCGATGTATTCGCGGGTGCGGGCCAACGGCTTGGGGAACTTCGCGCCGTACCAGCCCTCCACCACCTGGGGGCCGGACACACCGAGACCGAGAATGTGGCGGCCACCGCAGAGGTGGTCGAGCGTCAGCGCTGCCATGGCACACGCCGTCGGGGTGCGCGCCGAGAGCTGCACCACCGAGGTGCCCAGGCGCATCCGGGTGGTCTCGCGACCCCACCATGACAACGGCGTGTAGGCATCCGAGCCCCACGCCTCAGCGGTGAACACCGTGTCGAAACCGGCGCCCTCGGCGGCTGCGACGAGCTCCGCATGGTTTGTCGGCGGCTGCGCGCCCCAATATCCCAGTTGCAGGCCGAATTTCATGGTCACTCCTGGAGTTCAGTAAGACCGCGGTAGCGAAAGTGTCTGATGGGAAACGTAATTCAGGATCATCTCGCGGCTGACGGGAGCGATCCGCAGCAGTCGTGCCAACCCCCACTGGGGTAGCAATCCGTACTCGGCCGACAGACCGTTGCCTCCGTGCAGTTGGATCGCGTGGTCGACGGCGGACACCGCCGCATCCGCCGCGGCGTACTTGGCGATATTGGCGGCCTCGCCTGCGGGTTGTCCGGCGTCGAACAACCAGGCGGCCTTCGCGGTCATCAGGGCCGCCAGTTCGAGTTCTATTCGCGCTTGCGCCAACGGATGTGCGATCGCCTGGTAGGAACCGATCGGGGTTCCCCACGGTGCACGGGTTCGGGCATAGTCCGCGCCCTGGGTCACGGCATGCCGGCCGACGCCGACACAGACCGCGGCGCCGGTGATGCGTTCGGGATTCAGTCCGTCGAATACCTGCCGGAAGCCTTCGTGCTCGGCTCCGATGAGTGCGGTTGCGGGGAGTCGCACCTGATCGAAATGCAGGGTGAACTGCTTCTCCGGCACGCTGATCCCGACCGGGAGTCGATGGGCGGCCAGTCCCGGCGCGTCGGTGGGGACCAGAAACAACGAGAGCTGTTCGGGTGCGGTCCGCGCCACGACGATGAGGGCACCGGCTTCGTCGACGCCGGAAATGTAGTACTTCGTGCCCGACAGCACATAGTCCGCACCGTCGCGGATCGCGGTGGTGCTGATGCGGCGGGTGTTGGAGCCGGCGTCCGGTTCGGTGATTGCGAAGACCACCTTGGTGTCACCAGAGGCCATCCGAGGCAGCCAGTCTCGGCGCTGCTCCGCCGTTCCGTACCGGGTCAGTAGCTCACCGGAGATGGCGCTGGACACCAGCAACAGCAACAGCGGGCAACCGCCGGCCGCGGTCTCCTCGCACACGATGGTCAGCTCGGCCAGGCCGGCTCCGCCGCCGCCGTACTCTTCGGGAAAGTTGATGCCGATGAATCCGTGTCGGGCCAGCCCGCGCCACAGTTCGTCGGTGGGTTCGGCGGCGACGGCGCGCTGCGCGAAATACGCCGGACCGTACTCGGCGGTGACAGCGCGGACCGCCGCTCGGAGATCGTGGTGTTCCGCGGTCTCGGTGAAATCCACTACGGCACCAGCTTGTCGGGGATGTCGGTCTGCAGTACCCGTAGGTATTCCCCGAGTGCTTTGGCCTGCGGATCGGTCTTGGTGCAGGAGGCGACGCCTTCGCCCAGATAGCCGACGAGGACGAAGTTGAGGGCGCGCAGGTTGGGCAGTTCGTAGCGGCGTACCTCCAATCCGGCTGATTCCGGGATGAGCACCTGCAGGCAATCCGCGGTGAGGTGGGCCCGGAGCCAGTTCCACCGATCCTCGGTGTCGGTCCAGACGCCGACGTTGGCGTTGCCGCCCTTGTCTCCTGAGCGCGCCGCCACGACGGTGCCCAGGGCGCGGCGGGTGGTGGGGCCGAAGTCCACCGGGAGTGCGGGCGGTGTGGATACCGGCGCCGGCAGGGCGGTCGCGGCGCTGTGCGGGATCACCTCGCGGGTGCCGTCGGTGTGCACGACGACGTGTTCGACCTCGGAGGTGGGTACCAATGTCGGCCAGTAGACGCCGAATTCGCTGGCGGATGACGGTGGTGTCGTGGTGTGGAACCCGGGATAGCCGGCGACGGCGAGCTCGATGACGGCACCGGAGAAGGCGCGGTCCACTTTGGTGCGGTCGGGATCCTTGACCGTGACCCGCAGGTGGGCGGTGGCCTCGCTGAAACAGGTCGGCTCGGGTTTGTCATACCGCAGCAGCTGGACGTCGACGTCGGCGAAATTGTCTGTGCCGCCCAGAATCTCGAAGAGCTCCTCGGTGGCCCAGGCGGCCTTCTCGTCGATGTCGAGGCCGGTGAGCACCATGGTCATGGTGTTGCGGTAGCCGCCCAGGTAGTTCATCGCCACCTTGAGGTCGGGTGGGGGAGGGGAACCGGTGGTGCCGCTGACCAATACCCGGTCCGGTGCCTGCTGGGTGATGGTGCAGGTGTCGAAGTGGGCCACGACATCGGGGTTGGCGTACGCCGGCGAGCTGATCTCGTAGAGGAGTTGGGCGGTGACGGTTCCCGGTGACACCACACCGCCGGTGCCGGGGTGCTTGGTGATGACGAAGCTGCCGTCGTCGGCGAGTTCGGCGATCGGTGACCCCGGGTAGCGCCGATCCGGGATCTCCGCCAATTTCGAGTAGTTGCCGCCGGTGGCCTGCGGGCCGCATTCGATGATGTGCCCGGCGGCCACCGCGCCGGCCAGCGCGTCGTAGTCGGTGCGCCCCCAGCTGTGCCACCAGGCACCGGCACCGACCACCAGCGCGGCGTCGGTCACCCGCCCCGTGATGACGATATCGGCGCCGCGGGACAGCGCTGCCGCAATGCCCCAGCCGCCCAGATAGGCGTTCGCCGATACGGGTGGCACGCCGGCGTCGTCAAGGGAGCGGCCGGTGTCCAGGTGGGTGAACGGCAGACCCTGGGCGCGGAGATGGGCAAGGCGGGGCATCAGGTCGTCGCCCTCGACGTGTGCCACGCTCAGATCGACACCCGCCTCGGTGATCAACCCGCGCACCCGGAGTGCCATGCCGGCCGGATTCAAGCCGCCCGCATTCACCACGATCTTGATGCCCCGCTCCGCGCAGGTGGTCACCACCTGCTGAAACTGAGTGAGAAATGTTCGGGCGTAACCGGATTCGGGGTCCTTCTGCCGAGCCTTCCACAGGATGAGCATGGTCAGCTCAGCCAGGTAGTCGCCGGTGATCACATCGACATCGCCGCCGTCGACCAGTCTGCGCATCGAGTCCAGTCGGTCGCCGTAGAACGCCGAGGCATTACCGATGCGGACCGGGCGCGTCACTGGGATGCCGCCCTGGCCACCCGGCGACTCGGTGCACCGGCGTAGGCCTGCGCGATGTCCAGCCACGCGGTGGCGACGGACCCTTCGACCAGCAGGGCGGTCTCCGTCCAATGCCTGCGCTGGGTCACGGCGAGCACGAAGTCCTCGGCGGGGCCAGTGACTCGATTGGCGGCCTCGGCCGGTCCCCACTGCCACCGTTCGCCGGTGGCGGAGGCCAGTTCGACGTGCACCGGCGCGCTGGGTACTTCGAGCCCGTTGAGGGCGTGGGCGAAGCCGAAGGTCACGACGCCGAGGTGGGCGATACTGCGCAGGCCCGGAGTCGGGGGATGAGGCGCTCCGAGGGCGTCGTAGATGTCCTGGCCGTGCGCCCATGTCTCCATCAGGCGGGCCGTCGCGCACGACGCCACACTCATGTCCGGGCCGAACCACGGCAGGCGGCGTTTCGGTTCGTCCGTCGTCAGGGCAGCCAGTAACCGCAGGCGTGCGCTGGTGAACCAACGCAACAGTGCGTCGGGGTCGGAGTTGCGGTACTGCACGGCGATCCGGTCGGGGAAATCCATGCCCGCGGCCATCAGTTCGTCGGCCTCGACCCGGAACTTCTCGGGGGTGGTCAGAGCGGTGAACGCGGAGTCGTCGAAAAAGGCCAGATGTGATACCTGATCCTTGATCGACCACCCTGCAGCCGGGGTCGGCAGATGCCAGCCGGACCGGGCCAGCGGTGTCAGTACCTCCAGCAGCCGATCGGACTCGGTACGAACATCGGCCAGCAGCCCCGTGTAGTCCAGTGCCATGGTCATCGTCCCTTCCACTGTGGTGCGCGTTTCTCGCGGAACGCCTGCATGCCCTCCTGGGCGTCGTCGCTGAGATAGACCGGCGCCCATATCTTCTCGGCCTGGTCAAAGGCCTCCCGGAGGGGAAGATCGGCCGTCAGCGTCGCGGTCTGCTTGCCCGCCGCCACCGACAGCGGAGCGTTGTCCGCGATCTGCTCGGCGAATGCCTGGGTGATCTCGGCCAGCTCGCCAGGCTCCGCAAGCCGGTTGACGAAGCCGATCTCGTAGGCGCGCTGGGCCGACATCGGCGCACCGGTGAGGGCCAGCTCGGTGGCGATGCGGCGCGGGATCATCAGCGGCAGCGGGGCCGCCCACGGCGATCCTCGGCCGACCTTGACTTCGGTGATGCCGAACTGGGCGGTGGTCACGGCCACGCACAGATCGCAGGTCTGGGCCAGGAGGAAGCCGCCGGCGAACGCCACTCCGTTGACGGCGGCGATGGTGGGTTTGTCGACGGTGATGTTGCGGTCGAACTGCGGCACGTAGTCGACCGGGGGAATGGTGAGACGTTCGCCTGCCATCTCCTTGAGATCACCTCCGGCGCAGAACGCCTTGTCGCCGGCGCCGGTCAGCACCAGCACCTTGGCGTCGGTGTCGTCGTTGAATCTGCGCACGCCGTCGAAAAGCCCGTCACGCACCGCGCGGTTGAGGCTGTTGCGGGCCTCGGGCCGGTTGATGGTCAGCCACGCGACACCGTTGCGGATCTCGTAGGTGACGCTCATGATTCGGGTTCCTGCACAATCGCCAGTACCTGCCCGGAGTCGACCTGCTGGCCGGTGTGCACCGAGATCACCGAGACCACACCATCGGCAGGTGAGCGGATCGTGTGCTCCATCTTCATCGCCTCCAGCACCAGGATCACGGTGCCGGCCCGGACCACCGCTCCCTCGATCACTTCGATGCGCACCACCGCACCCGGCATCGGCGCCAGCAGTGATCCGGCCTCCGCCAACGCACTCGGGTCGGGGAAGCGCTCGACCTCCTGCAGAGTGGTGGCGCCCAGCGCACTGTCGACGAAGTGGGTGTCTCCGTCACGGGTCACCCGGTAGCGTCGGCGTACCCCGTCGATTTCGGCATCCACCAGCGAGGCTGTTGCCGACACGATGCTCACCTGCGGTTGCTGGTCACCGACCGTGACCGTCACCGCGCCGAACTCGAATCGGTAACGGACATCGATGTTTTCCTCACCGACGGTGAACGACGCCGTTTGTGGTTGGCTGGGCAGGGTGCGCCAGCCCGACGGCAGTCCCGGCAGCACCGGGGTGTCGCTCCGGCGGCCGGCCTGGGCGGCCAGTGCGGCCACCACTGCGTGCACGCCGGCCACCGCAGGCACGTCGGCGCCCAGGGCCATGAGCCGGGCCGGGTCGTGGCGTTCCAGATACCCGGTGTCGATGGCGCCGGCCCGGAACTCGGGCTCACGCAGAATGCCGATCAGCAGGTCACGGTTGGTGGTCACGCCGTGGACGCGGGTCTCTCGCAGAGCGCGGGCCACCCTGGCGCACGCCTCGTCCCGGGTGCGGCCGTAGCCGATGACCTTGGCCAGCATGGGGTCGTAGAAGGTGCTCACCGTCGAGCCCGAGGTGAAGCCGGCGTCCACCCGGATTCCGGGCAGGTGGGGAAACTCGAAGGTGGTCAGGGTGCCCGACACCGGAACAAAGCCTGCGGCAACGTCTTCGGCGTACAGCCGTACCTCGACGGCATGGCCCGCCGGAGTGCAGTCGAGCATCTCGGGCGGCAGCGGCCGGCCCGCGGCCACCTGCAGTTGCGCCCGCACCAGGTCGATGCCGGTGACCAGTTCGGTGACGGGGTGTTCCACCTGCAGGCGGGTGTTGACCTCCAGGAAGAAGAAGGTTCCGTCGGGGGCCATGACGAATTCGACGGTGCCGGCGCCTTCGTAGGCAAGCGCCTTGCCCGCGGCGACCGCCGCCCGGCCCAACTCGTCGCGTAGTGTCTCGTCGACGGCGGTCGAGGGTGCCTCTTCGATGATCTTCTGGTAGCGGCGCTGGATGGAGCATTCCCGTTCACCGAGATGGACCAGGGTGCCGTGGCAGTCACCGAAGATCTGTACTTCGATGTGGCGCGGCGATTCGACGAACTTCTCCAGGAACACCGTGCCGTCGCCGAATGCGGAGGCTGCTTCACGGCGGGCGCTGCGTACCGCATCGACGAGTTCGTCGGCGTCGCGGACGATCCGCATACCGCGACCGCCGCCACCGAAGGCCGCCTTGACCAGAATGGGCAGGCCGATCTCGGCGGCGGCCGCCCGGAGAACCTCGGGATCGGAGTCCGAGTCGGCGCTGATGGTCACGCCGGGCAGTACCGGCACACCGGCGGCCTGCATCATCTCCTTTGCGGCGATCTTGGAGCCCATCGCGGTGATCGCGGCCGGGCTGGGTCCGACGAAGATGACACCGGCGTCGGCGCAGGCCTGCGCGAAAGTGGCATTCTCCGAGAGGAATCCGTAGCCGGGGTGCACGGCATCGGCCCCGGTGCGGGTGGCGGCGGCCAGAACCAGATCGGCGCGCAGGTAGGTGTCGGCCGGCGCGGTTCCCGGCAGGTGGACGGCTTCATCGGCCTGCAGCACGTAGGGGGCGTCGCGGTCGGCGTCGGAGTAGACGGCCACCGTCGCGATGTCCATCTCCCGCGCGGTGCGGATGATCCGTGACGCGATCTCGCCGCGGTTGGCGATCAGCAGCTTGGTGAGGGTGGAACTGGTCATAAGTACGCTCACATCCTGAATACGCCGAAGCCGCGGCGGCCGGAGACAGTATTGGAATGTGCTGCGGACAGGGCCATTCCGAGCACCGATCGGGTGTCACGGGGGTCGATGACACCGTCGTCGTAGATGCGTGCCGACACGAAGAACGCGTGGGATTCACGCTCGATCTGCTCTTCGATCTCGACGGTGCGCTTGGCGTCGGCCTCGAGGTCGAAGTCGCGACCGGCGGACGCGGCCGCCGCCTTGCCCACAATGGACATCACCCCGGCCAACTGTGCGGCGCCCATCACGGCGAGCTTGGCGTTGACCCAGGTGAACATGAAGCGCGGGTCGTAGGCGCGACCGGACATTCCGTAGTTGCCCGCACCGAAGGAGCCGCCCATGTTGATGGTGATGTGGGGGACGGTGCTGTTGGTGACGGCGTTGATCATCTTGGCACCGTCTTTGATGATGCCGCCCTGCTCGTACTCGGCGCCGACCATGAAGCCGGTGACGTTCTGCAGGAAGATCAGTGGCGTGTCCGTCTGATTGGCCAGCAGGATGAATTCGGTTGCCTTCTTGGATTCTTCGCTGAACAGCACCCCGCGGGTGTTGGCCAGGATCCCCACCGGAAACCCGTGGATGGACGACCAGCCGGTGGCCAGACTGGTACCCCAGCGCGACTTGTACTCCGAGAACCGGGAGCCGTCGACGATCCGGGCGATCACCTCACGTGGGTCGAACGGCACCCGGGAGTCACCGGAGGCGATACCGAGCAGCTCCTGGGCGTCGTAGTGGGGTTCCTCCGCCGGCATGGTGGGCCCGGGACCGAGCTTGCGCCAGTTCAGGTGCGCGACGATATCGCGGCCGATGCGGATGGCGTCGGTCTCGTCCACCGCGAAGTAGTCTCCGAGACCCGAGACGCGGGTGTGCATGTCGGCGCCGCCGAGGGACTCGTCGTCGGACTCCTCACCGGTCGCCATCTTGACCAGGGGCGGGCCACCGAGGAACACCTTGGCCTGCTTGTCCACCAGCACCGCGTAGTCACACATGCCGGGAACGTACGCACCACCGGCGGTGGAGTTTCCGAAAACCAGCGCCACCGTGGTGATGCCCATGGACGACAGTTCGGTGAGATCGCGGAAGATGCGGCCGGCGTGGACGAACAGTTCGGACTGGGTGGGTAGGTCGGCACCGCCGGACTCCACCAGGTACACCACCGGAAGGCGGTTCACTCGCGCGATCTCCAAGGCGCGCAGGTTCTTTCGCAGTGTGTAGGGGTTCATGGTCCCGCCGCGCACGGTGGGGTCGTGCGCGATGATCATGCATTCGACGCCACTGATCACTCCGACGCCGGTGACGATCGCCGCGCCGACGTTGAACTGGGTACCCCAGGCCGCCAGTGCGGACAGTTCCATGAACGGGGCGTCGCGGTCCACCAGGAGTTCGATGCGCTCCCGGGCCAGCAACCGGCCGCGGTCGTGGTGACGCTTGACGTAGCGCTCACCACCGCCGGCCGCCACGAGTTCGAGCTGTTCGCGCAGCGCGGCGACCGCGGTGGACTGCACCTCGCGGTTGTCCAGGTAGGCCGCGGAGGTGGTGTCAATGTCCGAGGAGAGCGCTGGCATCGATGTCCTTACTGACGGCCAGGGCCGGCCTGGGTTGCCTGTCCGGGCGGAGCCCGAGATGGATAGTGAACGCCCATACACTAATTGAGCGCTGGTGGATCGGACCTGGTATGCCCAGATACATCTCCAACTGGTGAGATGTTGGGTACGAACGGAGTACGGTCTCGAGCCGATGTGACAGTGAGTCAGCCATGAGTCACCGATCCGAGCTGTGTTCCCAGCTGTTGACGAGCGTGCTCGTACTCGCTGCGCAGCGTCGCTATCAGGTCGCCGGCGCTGGTGATCTGATGGACTCCGGACACACTGTGTCCTGCGCTCCACGCTGTCCGGTTGGCCAGCAGCCGATCCTGCGCGAAGCCGGCACGGTCGTCGTCGGGCGTCGCCGGTGACTCGACCTGATCGAGCCAGCAGGCCAGCAGGCTCGCCGGAATTCCGCCCACCCTTGTGGAGAGCCGGACATCGTCGAGGGTGGACTGCACCAACGCGTCCCGGTACGACGGCTCGGCGAGGCTTTCGTGGGTGGCGATGAATCGGGTCCCGAGATAGGCCAGGTCGGCTCCGAGCGCTTCGGCCGCCAGAATGGCCCGGCCATCGGAGATCCCGCCCGCCAGGACCACCGGTCCGTCGAAGCGTTCTCGGACGGCACGCACGAATGCAAAGGGGTTGGCCCAGCCGGTCTGTCCGCCTGCGCCTGCGGTGAGCAGGATCAGGCCGTCGGCTCCGGCGTCGAGGGCCCGCCAGGCGTGTTCGAGCCCGGCGACGTCGGCGTACACCTGGGCGCCCGCGGCGTGCAGCGGCTCGATGACCGGACCGGGGGACCCGACGCTGGTGATCACCAGTTCGACACCGTGGCGGGCCAGGGAGTCGACGTCGGCGTCTCGGCGGGTATTGCTGCGGTGCACCACCAGATTCGGGGCGACGGGGGCGTGTTCACCGGTCAGCTCGTCCGAGATGTGTTGCAGCCAGCCATCGAGTGCGGCCGTGGTGGGCGCGTTGTGCGTGGGAAACGAACCGATGACACCGTTGCGACATGCGGTGATCACCAGGTCGGGACCCGAGACGCCGGTCATGGGTGCGGCGATGGCGGGCAGGGTGAGGCGATTGGGCCACAGGGGGGACCTCGGCGAGGGGGACGGCACGCGCTTCACCTCAATGGTTCGCAGAATTAGTGAATTGAGGATAACTAACTCGTGGATGGTGGTGTCAACTGAGCCGGCCAGGGGAATCTGCGATATGCCGATGTCAGCCGGTGTCAGGGCATTCACCTGGGGTGTTTGACAAAGTGATGCAGGTCACCAAGAATATGGCGACTAGTAAACAGCGACCCGCATCGGGCCGCCCGGATCGAAGGAGTCCCTCCATCTCGATCGATGTCTACTCCGAGAGCCGGTCACCCGAGGCGTCCGGCTTCGCTGACCTCGCCGACCGGCTCAGCCAGTTGGGTATCGCGCGGGAACAGTCGGCACTGCAGTCGGGTGAGCAGTTCAGCAGGGCGTTGTCCGCGGTATTGGAGGCGCTGACCGTGGTTCGCGCCGAGCCGCGACCAGCCGAGCTGATCACGGCCTCACCCCGTCATCTGTGCGCCTCCGGAATTTTCGACCGGGTGCTGCTGTCGCGCGTCCGGGGCTCGACCTGGTTGCCGCAGGCGCTGTACCGGTTGGGGCCGACCGGCAGCGTGACCCTCGAGATCGACGGCGTAGTGGACGGACTCGACGTGGCCCTCGCCTCGCCGCTGGTCGAAGCCGAAGTGGTACGCCGGCGGTTGCCCGCGCTGATCCAGGACGCCCAGACCGAGCCCAGGGTGCACCGCCCGCTGGTGGAGCGCACCGGGACCACCGAGTATGTGGTGGCCCCGGTGGTCGCCAATTCGATGGTCATCGCGTTGCTGCATGCCGACCTGGTGACCGGCAGCCGCCCGTTGTCGGCCCTCGATCGGGACCTGCTGCGGGTCTACGCCGATGGGGTCGGTCTGAGCTACGAACGGGCGTGGCTGGCCGAACGCTCCGAGTTGCAACGCCGCAAGGTGGCCGAAGTGTGCGAGGCAGCGGTGCGGTCGCTCCGTGAAATCGACCGATTCCCGGTGGGACTGAGCATGGTGGGAGACCGTGGTCTGGCGGCGGTACGCGAGCCGGGCACGCCGATGCGGGATCGGATGGTCGAGCCGCGCGATGCCGGAAAGCTCTCGCGGCTGACTGCCCGAGAACGGGAAGTGCTGGCGCTGTTGGCCAGTGGAATCACCAATGCGCAACTGGCCGATCGGCTGACGGTCGCCGAGAGCACGGTCAAGTCGCACGTCAAACACATCCTTCACAAGCTCGGCGCAGGCAACCGGGCCTCGGCCATCGCGTGTTACCTGCGGGAATCCAGAGTCGACGAACGGCGGTTTCGGTGAGTGTTTCCATGGCCCCACAAACCGGTAGCGCCGGCAGTGCAATCGCGGGTCCGCGCTCGCGCACCGAGTGGTGGTCCCGCGAAGTCGCGCTGGTGGAGCGCCTCCGGGGGCTGCGGGAAGCGACTCTGGCGATGCTCGGCGGCGAAACCAGGTTACCGACGGTGGAATGGGATGCGCCCTGGCGTGCGGCCGAGGTGATCTCGGTGTTCACCCACGCGTGTATCGACCGGCTGCGCTTGACAAGAGGCACCGAGCTCGAGGCGGCACAGGGGCTTTGTGATCTGATACTCGAACTCCAGCAGGCCGCCATGGATTGGTACCTGCATGACACCGCGATGCGAGGCCAGCGACTGGCCGACTGCGCGACGGGGCTGAGCAGGCTCCGTTACATGCCGTCCTCGGCGGCGCTGATCGACAACGCCTGTGATGAATTGGTGCAGCGCTGCGGTTTTCACCGGGCGGTGCTCTCAAAAGTCGAAAGCGGTTGCTGGAAACCGCTGATCATGACCAATCCGTCCGCCGACCGTCCGGACGCCTGGTTCAGTGAGTGGATCAATCAGCTGGTGCCGCTGGTGGATTCAGCGCCGGAGGCCGAGCTGCTGTCGCGGCGCCGGCCCTCGCTGGTGTACGACACCGCGAACGCGCCGGTGTACCGTCCGCTGATCATCCAGGCCGGTCACTCCCGGTCCTACGTGGTGGCGCCCCTGGTGCACGGTAGTGACGTGATCGGATTCCTGCACACCGACCACCATCCGCTGCCGCGCCGGGTCGACGAAACCGACCGTGATGTGCTGTGGGCCTTCGCCGACGGTTTCAGTCACATGTATGAACGGGCGGTCCTACTGGAACAGCTCCGTGCCCACCGCGACAGCGTGCGGGATCTGTTCTTCGGAGCCGTGGACCGGATCGACGACCTGTGCGAGGCGGGAGTGGAAGCCGCACGGTTCAACGACGACTCCGGCGAGGAAATCCGTGGGCAGGTCGGTCCTCAAACGGAGTTGACCGACCGCGAAGCCGAAGTGTTCGACCTGATGGTGACCGGCGCCAGCAACCACGAGATCGCCGACCAGCTCGTCATCACCGAGGGCACCGTCAAATCCCACGTCAAGCACATCCTGCGCAAGTACGGTGCGGTCAATCGGTCGCAGGCGATCGCGTGGGCGTTGCGCGACCGCTGATCTCACGCGCGCTTGGTCTCCAGGTAGGCGCCGTCGTGATAGAGCAGTGGTGCCGGTGTGCCGTCGTCGACGTGGATCTGCGTGAGCTGTGCGATCACCAGCGTCGAATCGCCGGCCGGGACGAGCTGCTGGGGAGTGGCACGCAGCCAGGTCGGGGTGTCCAGTAGCAGCGGTTCGCCGGATTCCAGTGTGGTCCAAAGTGTTTCGTCGGCGAAGCGTTCATGGGCAGCGCGGGAGAAGCGGCGGGCGAGGTCGAGTTGATGCGCGCCGAGCAGGTGCACCACCAGTGACTCGGCGGCCCGCAGCGCCGTGATGCTGGACGAGGTGTGGGTGATGTTGAACGACACCAAGGGCGGGTCCAACGACAGTGACGCGAACGAGGTCGCCGTGAAGCCCACCGGTCCCGACGCCGAGGCCAGCGTGACCACCGCAACACCGGCAGGGTGCCGGCGCAATGCGGCCCGGTAGTCCTGTGCGGTGATGGTCATGCCGGCCGGGCCTGGGCCAGGCCGGCAGGCACCGGCGGACGGGTCCGCAGTTCGGGTAATACGTGGTCCCGGATCAGGTCGACGACGACGCTGCCCAGAGGGATGAAGACCGCGCCGTCGGCAATTCCGAGGGCGTGCACGTCGGTCACCAGCCCGGCGAGGCCGGCCGGCGTGCCGACGTAGACCAGCGTGTCCGCCGTGAACGGCGAAACGAGGTCCATGGCTGCGCGCGCCGACCGTGAGTCAGGGGCGATCATCACCTGGATGTCCACCAGGACCGGCACCCCGGGCCGGTCTTCGCGGACCGTCCGCGTCTGGTGGGCGACACCGCGCAGGTCGGTGGCGCGTACCCGGGTGATCACCCCTGGACGCTCCAGCCACAGGTGGTCGTCGATCACGATGCCAACGCGCAGCGCATCGTCGGGGGCGAAATCGAAATCCGGCATGGCACCCCTCCCCGGAGTGGTCACAGTCATCACTTCTCCCTCGTAACGCAAAAAGACGTCCCCGCATGCCCGCACCGGCTGAGTGTCGGGCATACGGGGAGGTGGGTGGGTCAAGCCGGATCGATCACGATCGCGAATGCCTTGTTCTCGATGCCACCCGAGCGGTCCAGCGAGATGAATTTCTCCTCCACGTATTCGTCGATCGCGTCGGGCCCGCCTTCGCGTCCGAGCCCACTCTGTTTGAAACCCCCGAAGGGGTACGCCGGGTGGATGACGTGCCAGTTGTTCACCCAGACCATGCCGGCGTCGAGACGGCGCGCGACGCCGAGGGCAGCCGCCTCGGTACCCCACACGCCGGCTGAGAGTCCGTAGTCGGTGTCGTTGGCGATCTTGACCGCTTCGTCGACGGAGTCGTAGGTCAGCACCACGAGTACCGGTCCGAACACCTCTTCACGCGCCACGCGCATGTCATTGGTGACATCGACGTAGATGGTGGGTTCGATCCAGTAACCCTTGTCGAAACCAGGCCCGCTGGGCGACTTTCCGCCGAGGGCCAGGGTGGCCCCCTCGTCGGCGGCCACCTGGAAATAGCCGAGGATCCGGTCACGCTGTTCGGCGGAGATGATCGGTCCGACATGAGTGGTGGGTTGCAGCGGGTCCCCGAGTTGCAGCGTGCCGGCGCGTGCCACCAGCTTGTCGATGATCTCGTCGCGCCGGGCCGCGGGGATCAGCAGTCGGGTGCCCGCCTCGCAGGCCTCACCGTTGTTGGCCATGCAGGCGAACAGCGCGCCGTCGACGGCCATGTCGATGTCGGCGTCATCGAGGATGATGTTGGCGCCCTTGCCGCCGAGTTCCAGGGTCACCCGCCGGATGGTGTCGGCGGACTGCCGCAGGATGCTCTTGCCCACGGCGGTGGAGCCGGTGAAGGCCACCTTGCGGACATCGGGGTGGCCGGCGAGATGTGCGCCCACCGGATCACCGTCGCCGGTCACCACGTTCAGCACGCCCGGCGGCAGCCCGGCGGCGTCGAATTCCCGGGCCAGCTCCAACGCCAGCAGGGGAGCATGCTCGTCGGGTTTGAGCACCACCGAGTTCCCTGCCACCAGCGCCGGACCGATCTTCCAGACGGTGGTCAGCAGCGGGATGTTCCACGGCACGATCGCCGCCACCACGCCCATCGGTTCGCGCACCACGATGCCCTCGGCGGGAATGGGTTCGATGGCCGGACCGGACTTCTCCCATTCGTAGCCCTGGGCGATGGCCGCGAGATACTGCAGCTGCCCGACCGACAGCCCGACGTGCAGCGCACCGGTGATCCGGATGGTGGCCCCGTTCTCCCGGGTCTGCAGCGCGGCCAACTCCTCGGCGCGGGCACCGAGACCGGCGGCGACGGTGTTGATCAACGTGGCCCGCTGCGCCGGGGGTGTTCGCCGCCAGGTGCCTTCCTCGAAGGCGCCCTTCGCAGCGGCCACTGCAGCGTCGACGTGGGCGGTGGTGCCCTTGGTGACGGTGGCGACCAGCTCTTCGGTGGCCGGGCTACGGATCTCGTAGCTGTCGTCGGCGTCGATCCACTTGCCGTCGATGTACATGGAGTAGTGACTGGTCATGAGTGTCCTCTCTCAACCGACCTGGCGGGACTGGCCCTGCCAGTACGGTTTCCGGATGGTCTTCTTGTCGACCTTTCCGGCCGGGTTCAGGGGTAGCGAGTCCGTGAAAACCACGGACTTGGGGGCGGGCACGCTGCCGAGCGCGGCCTTGACGTGGTTGATCAGCTCGACTTCCAGCTCGGCGCCGATGATCTCACCGCCCCGGGTGACCACGACGGCGAGTACCGCCTCACCCCACTTCTGGTGCGGCACACCGATGACTGCGGACTGCGCGACGCTGGGGTGGGTGGCCAACACGTCCTCCACCTGCCGTGGGAAGACGTTGAAGCCCCCGCTGACCACCATGTCCTTCTTGCGGTCGACGATGTAGAGAAAGCCGTCGTCATCCAGGTGGCCGATATCACCGGTATGCACCCAGCCGTCCCGCAGCGTCTCGCGATTACGCTCGGGGTCAAGGTAACCCAGCATCTGGCCGAGCTGCCGCGAGCAGATCTCGCCCACCTCACCGACCGGGACCGGATTGTCGTGCTCGTCCTGCACGCTCACCTGAACGGCGAACATCGGCCGGCCGGCGGAGGCCAGTCGGGCGGTCCACCCTTCGGCTGATTCGCCGACCTGTTGGGGATGTTCGTTCTTGCGCATACACGCCACATAACCGGGTTCGGTACCGGCATAGGTCTGGATGAAGATGGGGCCGAACGTCTTCAGCGCTTCACGCAGCCGCTCCGGAGCGATCGGCGCGCCCGCGTAGATCATCGTCTGCAACGAGCTCAGGTCGAAGTCCGTGCGGTGGGGATGGTCGACGAGCAGGTAGATGATGGTGGGCACCACCGCCGTCGCGGTGACCCGGTACCGCTGGATGTTGGCCAGCAGTCCCTCCACATCCAGACCGGGCAGCATGACGTTGGTGCCGCCGCGCACGAACGTCGGCATCACGAAGATCTGGGTGAAGTGGGTCAGCGGTGCGCCATGGGCGAAGACCTCGCCGAAGCGGATGTCGCCGATCTCCAACCCGGCCGAGATGCTGTAGTAGCTCCAGGTGAAATGCGAATTCACCACGCCCTTGGGTTCACCCGTGCTGCCCGAGGTGAACAGGACGTAGGCCTCGTCGTGCTCGTCGATCGAGAGGTCCGGCCGGCTGGCGGCCGCAACGCCGACGAGTGTGGCGAAATCCAGGGCGTCGACCAGGGTGTCCCCGGCCTCGCCCACCCGGATCAGGGTCTGCAACTTCGGCAGTTCACCACGGATGGAGGCGACGTCGGCTTCGAACTTGGCGTGATAGACCAGCGTGGTGGCATCCGTCTGCGCCAGGTTGGACCGGAAGCCGTCGGCGGCGGCGCGGGTGGGCATCTGCACCAACACCGCGCCGGCCGCCCAGATCGCCTGCTGGATCGGGATGAACTCCAGACAGTTGGGCATCAGCAGACCCACCCGCTCGCCCTGCGCAACCCCGGACGTGATGAGCGCGTTGGCAATTCGGTTGCGCAGCTCCAGGAGATCCCGGTAGGTGAGGCTGCGGTCGCCGTCGATGATTGCGGTCCTGTCGGCGTAGTACGCGCAGGCGCGGTCGAGGACGTCGGGCAGCGTTCCCCACATGCCGGGGTTGTCGTCGCTCACTAGCCCGCCAGCGAGGCCGGGTCGAAACCCTCCACCCAGTACTCGGGGGTGATGATCGGCAGACCCAATTCCTGCAGTACCGGGGTGTCGTTCCAGTACGTGGTCTCCCGGGCGATCCTGCCGTCGGCGTCGAGTTGATGCCAGGTGATGCCCCTGGTGCTCAACGTCTTACCTTCGGTGGGGACGCCGCGATAGGTGTGCAGGCCTTCGCCGGTCCACTCCCAGAGGATGACCACCGCGGGTTGCCCGCCAAGGCCGGCCAGCTGGAATGCCTCGGTGGCGGTGAAGGTGTGCTTGCCCGCGCCGCTGGCGGCGTCGGAGTTGGCGTAGGGCGCCAGGCGGGGTTCGAGTTCGGCCTTGGTGATGGCGGTGTCGTTCACGTGGTCGAGGTCGGCGTGGTCGTCGTAGACCAGGTCGTCGGCGTACAGCGCGACGGCCGCGGCGGTGTCGGTGGTCAGCGCGGTGACCCACCGCTGGGCGTGGTCGGTGGCGAGGCTCATACCAGTGCTCCGATCTTGGCTGACTTGCTCTTCGCGACGGCCCCCGGGTCGACGGGCAGGCCCAGCTGCGCGACCGAGGTGGCGCAGTCCCAGAAACTGGCCTCGCGCGTGATCAGGCCGTTGTCGTCGTAGACATGGAAGGTGATGCCACGCGCGCCCGGGATCTTGCCGTTGGTGGGCACACCTACGAAGGCGGCTGCCGTCGGCGCCTGCCAGGTCCACCGGTAGATGGCGGACTTCTCGTCGCCCACCACCTCGTCGATGCGGAAGTTGTTGATGCCGATGCCGTTCTCGGTGTCAGTGTTGGCGTACGGCGCGAACACCCGCAGCAGGTCATCACGTGAGGTGATCGTCTGCCCGAGAATCGGGTCTTCGAACAGGAAGTCATCGGCGTAGAGGGCGACGACGGCCTCCGGGCTTTCCCGGAAGGCCTTCAGCCATTTGACGGCGAATGTGTGGCTCATGAACGGTGTCTCCTCGCTGGTGATGCACGACACCATTGACGCTAGGGAAAAGGGCATACGCCGACGACTACCGCCGGGAGGAAACCGACTGCCCCATAGGGGTAGGCGTCCCGGGTGGCCGTGTCGCCCGATGTCCCGTCTCCCCTGATGTCGTAGTGAGTTACCCCCAGCGGAGGGTGTGCTGGCACAACAGCTGGAGCAGCATCGTCAACGACGCTCAGCAACGATCGAAGGAAGCAACCAT
The DNA here is from genome assembly GCA_040512325.1 of Mycobacterium sp. Lineage (GTDB taxonomy): Bacteria > Actinomycetota > Actinomycetes > Mycobacteriales > Mycobacteriaceae > Mycobacterium. The sequence goes on from JBEVFK010000142.1 coordinate 17,715, forward strand.
GCTGGAACAGGATCTGACGGACGAGGATTTCGAGCCGTATTTCGCCAAGGCACAGGAGGTCTCACAGTTCTTCCGTGAGATCGGGCCAAAGTACGACCAGGAGAACACCTTCGCCTATCCGTCGATCGAAGTCTTCAAGAAATCCGGTCTGGGCGCGTTGCCCATTCCGAAGGCTTACGGCGGGGCGGGCGGCAACATCCTGCATGTCTCGAAGGTCGTCACGGAGATGTCCCGGGGTGACTCGGCGATCACGCTGGCCTACAACATGCACTACATCATGGTCGGGATCGCCGGGAATCTGATGAACGAGCAGCAAGCCAAGTACTGGTTGGGCCGCGTCGCCGACGGTGAGCTCATCTTCGGCCCGTTCTCCGAGCAGCGGGCCGGGTTCTCCGGCCTGGCGGACATGCAGGCCATACCGCAGTCCGGTGGTGGCTGGAAGCTCTATGGCAAGAAGACCTGGGGCACCTTGTGCGAGGCCGCCACCATCATCACCACCAATGCCACCGAAACCGATGTCGACGGCAATCTGCCTGACACCTTCGACGGCAGGGTGGCTGCGGAGAAGCTGTTCGTCGGTGAGTTCAAGGTGGACGAGAACGGCATCGGTGACGGTATCCGGATCGAGAAGACCTGGAATGCCCTCGGCATGCACGCCACCGGAACCCAGACCATCGTCTTCGACGGCTACTACGTACCCGAGGATGGCTTTCTCTCCCATTGGCGCTCAGGTGCTTTCGGGACGCTCGAGTGGGCGTCGCTGATGTTTGCGAGCATCTATCTGGGCATGCAGCACCGGATCCTCGAGGAATCGGTGGCCTCGCTGTCGAAGAAGCATCTCGGCGCCAC
>JBEVFK010000143.1:0-19557 GCA_040512325.1 Mycobacterium sp.
CTGAGGAGTTCGAGGGCGTCCTGGAGCTGGGTTACCAGGTGGGCTTCCCCTGGTCGCTGGGCGTCGGCATCAACTTCAGCTACACCACCCCCAACATCGCGTTCGACGGCCAGGACTACGGTTCCTTCGGCCCCGGCGTGGACACCGGAATCGACCTGATCCCGGCCATCGTCACCCCGCCGCTGTTCCCCGGTGTGTCGATCTCCGCTGACCTGGGCAACGGCCCCGGCATCCAGGAAGTCGCCACCTTCTCCGTCGACGTCGCCGGCCCGGGAGGCGCGGTCGCAGTCTCCAACGCTCACGGCACCGTCACCGGTGCAGCCGGTGGCGTGCTGCTGCGTCCCTACGCTCGCCTGATCTCCGCATCCGGTGACAGCGTCACCACCTACGGCGCACCCTGGAACATGAACTGACCCAGGACCGACACCAGAACCAGTGCGACCCCGGCCAGGCCGGGGTCGCACTGTCATATCAGGGCCTCTACCTGCAATCTCCATCCGATCTCCAGAGAACCTCCAAGTTGATGACGCCGCCGCCGACAACCATCAACTCTCGACGCAATCAACCTGCGAACCGAGGGAGAACTCACCATGGCGGAAATACTGATCGCATCCATGCAGCCGGTCGGCCACATCGGGCCACTGCTCAACGTGGCAGAGGGTCTGGTGACCCGCGGAGACCGGGTGACCGTTCTGACCGCGGGCCATCACGCCGCCCGAATCAGGGCGGTGGGCGCTATACCCGCTGCACTGCCGGCCGCCGCAGTGTTCGACGAAGAGAACCTGGAAGCCGAATTCCCCGGCCGCTCTGAGACATCCGGCATCAAGCGGGTCAACTTCGACATCACCAACATCTTCCTCTCGCCGATGGCCCACCAGACCGCAGCGCTCACCGAACTGTTGCAGGCCACCGACTTCGACGCGGTCATCGCCGATGCCGGCTTTTTCGGAGTCCTCCCGTTCCTACTGGGTGACCCCGCCGCCCGGCCGCCCTTTCTGACCTACTCCACCACCCCGTTGATGATCAGCAGCCGCGACCATGCCCCCTTCGGGCTCGGGAGGCAGCCCTCTGCCACCGCTGTCGGTCGTCTGCGGAACCGCGGTCTGAACCTGTTGTCGCAGAAGGTGTTGCTGCGGCCCTCGCACCGCGCCGCCAATCACCAGCTCAATCGGCTGAACGCACCTGAGCTGCCGGTCTTCGTGATGGATTCCGCCACTCTGGCCGACCGCTTCATCGCGCCGACGGTGCCGACCTTCGACTACCCGCGCAGCGACCAGCCCGCCAACGTTCGCTACGTCGGGGCCGTGCACCCGCGCCCGTCGGTGGGCTTTCAGCCGCCGCCCTGGTGGTCAGAACTCGATGGCGACAAGCCGGTTGTGCACGTCACTCAGGGCACCATCGACAATGCCGATCTCGGCCGGCTGCTGGAGCCCACGATCGAGGCGCTCGCCGACGAGGACGTCATCGTCGTCGCGACCACCGGTGGCCGTCCCGTTCATCAGATCAAGATCCCGCTGCCGGCCAATACGCATGTGGCCGAATTCCTGCCCCATGACCAGTTGTTGCCCAAGGTCGATGTCATGGTGACCAACGGCGGTTACGGCGCCGTGCAGCGCGCGTTGTCCGCCGGCGTCCCGCTGGTGGTGGCCGGTGACACCGAGGACAAGCCGGAGGTGGCCGCCCGGGTCGAATGGTCAGGTGCGGGAATCAATCTGCGCACCGGGGCGCCGTCGGTGTCCCAGCTGCGCCGTGCGGTGCGCGACATCCTGACCCACGACCGCTACCTGCGGAGCGCGCAGACGCTGGAAGGCGCGTATGCCCGCCGCGACGGGGTGGCCGAAATCGCCGCTCTGGTGGACGACGTGATCGCTGAGCGTGCCCTGCTGAAGTCCGACCATGCCTGAGGATCTGATGCTGCCCGTCATCGCGGTGGTGGCGATGTCGGTGTGGCTGGTGATGGCTCTCGCGCAACTGCGAGGCCGCAGGTCCGCGACGACGCCGATGCCGGTGTGGCGTGCCAGAACCGGCGACAGCTGGACCGACTGGCACGTCCTGCGCGGCAGTGAGGTCTGCGACCGGGCGGTGGCCGAACTGGTGGAGTACTGCCTGCGCGCCACCGAGGCGTGGCCGGAGTCCGCCAGCGTGGCCTATCACGCCGTCCTGAGCACGGCTCTGGACCGAGCGCAGGCCGACGGGGTGCAGTTCGCGATCGTCCGGGCAGCCGAGCGCGCACCGGCCTTCGCGACCGAAGTCCTCTTCATGTCGCCGGTGCACCAATATGCCCGGTGCTGACACCTACCGAGAATGCACTCAGGGTCGTGATCCTCTGCGGATCACGACCCTGAGTGCAATTTCGAGCTGAGAGTTAAGCGCTCTTGTCGCGGCGCTCGGCGCGCGGTGGCTTCCGCGGCACGATGGTGGGGAGCACGTTGTCCTGCACCGTCTCCTTGGTGACGACCACCTTGGCCACATCGTCGCGGCTGGGGATGTCGTACATCACCGGCAGCAGGACTTCTTCCATGATGGCCCGCAGTCCACGCGCACCGGTGCCGCGGTGGATCGCCTGATCGGCGATGGCCTCCAAGGCGTCGGAGGTGAACTCGAGCTCCACGCCGTCCATGTCGAAGAGGCGGGCGTACTGCTTGACCAACGCGTTCTTCGGCTGGGACAGGATCTGCACCAGGGATTCTTTGTCCAGGTTGGTCACCGACGCCACGACGGGCAGGCGGCCGATGAACTCGGGGATCAGCCCGAACTTGATCAGATCCTCGGGCATGACCTCGGCGAAGTGATCCTGGGTCTCGAGCTCGGCCTTGGACCGCACCTCGGCGCCGAAGCCGATGCCGCGCTTGCCCACCCGGTCGGAGACGATCTTCTCCAGGCCCGCGAACGCACCGGCAACGATGAACAGCACGTTGGTGGTGTCGATCTGGATGAACTCCTGATGCGGGTGCTTACGACCACCCTGCGGGGGCACCGACGCCTGCGTGCCTTCGAGGATCTTCAGCAGCGCCTGCTGCACGCCTTCGCCGGAAACGTCACGGGTGATCGACGGGTTCTCGCTCTTGCGGGCGATCTTGTCGACCTCATCGATGTAGATGATGCCGGTCTCCGCGCGCTTGACGTCATAATCCGCCGCCTGGATCAGCTTGAGCAGAATGTTCTCGACGTCCTCGCCGACGTAGCCGGCTTCGGTGAGCGCGGTGGCATCGGCGATCGCGAACGGCACGTTGAGCATCTTGGCCAGCGTCTGCGCCAGGTAGGTCTTGCCGCAACCGGTGGGACCGAGCATCAAGATGTTGGACTTGGCCAGCTCGACCGACTCGCCTCCGCGACCACTCTTCTCGCCGGCCTGGATGCGCTTGTAGTGGTTGTACACCGCGACCGCCAGCGTGCGCTTGGCCGTGTCCTGCCCGATGACGTAGCCCTCGAGGAAGTCCCGGATCTCCATGGGCTTCGGCAGCTCATCGAGTTTGACGTCATCGGCGTCAGCCAGTTCTTCTTCGATGATCTCGTTGCACAGGTCGATGCACTCGTCGCAGATGTACACGCCCGGACCGGCGATGAGCTTCTTGACCTGCTTCTGGCTCTTCCCGCAGAAAGAGCACTTCAGCAGGTCACCGCCGTCTCCGATGCGCGCCATGGTGCAGGTGTCCCACTTCCTGTCTGCCGGTGAGATCACCGGATGCCGAACTCAATTCGTGCTGAACCCGACGCTACCCGTTCGGTCCCGTACAGGGCGACCGATAAGGCGAATCGCGTCGGTGGTATTCAGCTGTCGCAAGAACATATCCCCTGAGTGCTCCCGCCGGGTGCGCAACGCGCGGCCGTGTCGTTGGCGTGTCGTCGCGGTGACCCGACCGCGATGCGCACCCGTCCACTCGGGAGCGGAAGGCGGGACTCTAAGCGTTGGACGCGGACAGCTTCCGGTACTCGAGCACGGTGTCGATGATCCCGTACTCCTTGGCCGCCGCAGCGGTCAGGATCTTGTCGCGATCGGTGTCCTTGCGGATGACCGCGGGATCCTTGCCGGTGTGACGGGCCAGGGTGGTGTCCATCAGCGTGCGCATCCGCTCGATCTCGGCGGCCTGGATCTCCAGATCGGAGACCTGCCCCTGGATGGCGCCGCCGACGGCGGGCTGGTGGATCAGGATGCGCGCATTCGGCAGCGCCATCCGCTTGCCCGGGGTTCCCGCGGCGAGCAGCACGGCGGCTGCCGACGCGGCCTGGCCCAGGCACACCGTCTGGATGTCGGCACGGACGTACTGCATGGTGTCGTAGATCGCCATCAGCGACGTGAACGAACCACCAGGCGAGTTGATGTACATGGTGATGTCGCGGTCGGGATCAAGCGACTCCAGCACCAGCAGCTGAGCCATGATGTCGTTCGCCGAGGCGTCGTCCACCTGGACGCCGAGGAAGATGATGCGTTCCTCGAACAGCTTGTTGTACGGGTTGGACTCTTTCATCCCGAAGCTGGAGTGCTCGATGAACGACGGCAGGATGTACCGCGCTTGGATCTGATTCGCGGCTCCGCCGTGGGCGATGGGATTCACGGCTCCGCCGTGGGCAGACTGCGTCATGTGGCACTCCCGTTGATATGGGCGCGGGTGATGATGTGATCGACGAAGCCGTAATCGAGGGCTTCCTGTGCGGTGAACCAGCGGTCACGATCGGCGTCAGCTTCGACGCGCTCCACCGTCTGGCCGGTGAACTCGGCATTGAGCCGGTTCATTTCCTTCTTGGTCAGCGCGTACTGCTCGGCCTGGATCGCGATATCCGCGGCGCTACCGCCGATACCGGCCGACGGCTGGTGCATCATGATCCGCGCGTGCGGCAGGGCGAACCGCTTGCCCTTGGTGCCCGCGGCCAACAGGAACTCGCCCATCGACGCGGCCATTCCCATCGCGTAGGTCGCTACGTCACACGGCGCGAGCACCATCGTGTCGTAGATCGCCATACCGGCGCTGACAGAGCCGCCCGGCGAGTTGATGTAGAGGTTGATGTCCTTGGTGGGGTCCTCAGCGGCCAGAAGCAAAATCTGGGCGCAGAGCCGGTTGGCGATGTCGTCGTCAACCTGGGTGCCCAGGAAGATGATCCGCTCGGCCAGCAACCGCTCATAGACCGAGTCCGTGAGGTTCAGGCCCATGGACCCGGAACGCATGTCAGTCACGACGGGATACCTGCTTTCTCGTGTTCATACCTAAACGACCCTAACCAACCTGGACGCACGTGCACTCCCCGAGGCGCGCGCTTTCGCTCTGAGCGTCACGCACGCAGGGTGGAAAGTGCGGGTGTGTACCCGTCTTGTAACCCGTCTTACTTGGTATCGCCGTCGGGTTCGACCGAGGTCTCGCCGTCGTCCTCAGCCTCGTCGGCGGCGTCTTCGACGGCCGCGTCAGCCTCGGCTTCTTCACCCTCAGGGCCCGATCCGAAGAACTCCGCGGTGTCGATGACGTTGCCGTCGGTGTCGGTGATCGTGGCCGCCTCGACCACTGCCGCCACCGTCAGGCCGCGACGGACGTCGGCGAACATCGCAGGCAACTGGTTGTTCTGCTGCAGCACCTGCAGCAGCTGCTGCGGCTCGATGCCGTACTGGCGCGACATCAGCACCAACCGCTCGGTCAGGTCGTTCTGCCCGACCTGGATGTCGAGATCATCGGCGATGGCATCCATCAACAGCTGGGTCTTGACGGCCTTCTCCGCGTTGCTGCGGGTGTCGGCGTCGAACTCCTCGCGGGAGCTGCCCTGCTCGGCGAGCTGCTCGGCGAACTTCTCCTCGCTGTGGTCCAGCCCGTGAATGGCCTGGTGCACCACCTCGTCGACCTGCTGCTTGACGATCGACTCGGGCAGCGCCACCTCGACCTGATCGAGCAGGGCCTCCAGCGTGGCGTCGCGGATGCTCTCGGCCTGCTGGATCCGCTTGAAGCGGCTGACCTGCTCGGAGAGGCTTTCCTTGAGTTCGTCGATGGTGTCGAACTCACTGGCCAGCTGGGCGAACTCGTCGTCGGGCTCAGGCAGCTCGCGCTCCTTGACCGAACCGACGGCGACGGTGACCTCGGCCTCCTTGCCTGCGTACTCGCCGGCGGCCAGCTTGGTGGTGAAGACCTTGGTCTCCCCCGACTTGAGACCGATGATCGCCTCGTCGAGGCCTTCGATGAGCTGCCCCGAACCGATCTCGTGGGACAGGCCTTCGGTCTTGGCGTCCGGGACGTCCTCGCCATCGACGGTGGCCGACAGGTCGATGGACACGAAGTCGCCGTCCTGCGCGGGGCGCTCGACGCCGGTGAGGGTGCCGAACCGGGCCCGCAGGGTCTCGAGCTCCTTGTCGAGGTCCTCATCGGTGACCTCGATGGGGTCGACGGAGACCTTGAGCGCGCTCAGGTCGGGCAGCGTGATCTCGGGACGAACGTCCACCTCGGCGGTGAACACGAGTTCTTCGCCGTCCTCGATCTTGGTGATCTCGATGTCCGGCTGGCCCAGCGGCTTGAGCTCGGTGGTGGTCAGGGCCTCGCTGTAGCGGGCGGGCAGCGCGTCGTTGACGACCTGCTCGAGCACTGCGCCACGGCCGACGCGCGCCTCCAGCAGCTTGGCCGGCGCCTTACCGGGACGGAAACCGGGCAGCCGGACCTGCTTGGCCAGCTCCTTGTACGCCTTCTCGAAGTCAGGCTTCAGCTCGTCGAAAGGCACCTCCACATTGATCCGCACCCGCGTGGGGCTCAACTGCTCGACGGTGCTTTTCACAGGTACTCCTCGATAACTTTCGCTCTGACGATGTTCGGTCGGTAGTCGTGCTGGTCGGGGTGACAGGATTTGAACCTGCGGCCTTCCGCTCCCAAAGCGGATGCGCTACCAAGCTGCGCTACACCCCGGCATTGCCTCAACGCGCCGTTCGGTGCGCAATAAACAAGCCCACGGCATCCTACGGCTTACACGGGCATGACCTGAACCAGGCCGTAGCGGCTGCGGGGCGTCAATTGGATTTGCGCTCCGCCGGGCCGGTACAGTCTGGTTCGAGCAATGCACGCGGGCGTAGCTCAATGGTAGAGCCTTAGTCTTCCAAACTAATTACGCGGGTTCGATTCCCGTCGCCCGCTCCACGATGTTCCAGCGCAGAGGCCGTCGAACATCCGTTCGGCGGCCTTTCCTGTCCTTGCGTCGCCCATGGCGCGGCCCACCGCGGGCTTGTCGCACCGAGAGCCTCGCGACCGAGTATTTCGTTCGCCGTCAACAGGCGGGTCCCACCGCGTAACGTCTGCCAGCACATCCCTTGGTTCCGCCGACGAAGAGGTCGAGATGGGTGCAGCTCAGTACGTGGGTCGGGTCGGCGGTTTGGCAGTGGCCCTCGGGGTGGGCCTGGCCATCTTCCTCTCCGGAGGAACCGCATCAGCGGACACCGGCGACACCTCGCCGACCCGGCCGTCGTCGACTTCGACCTCGGACCGGGACTCAGATTCCAAGCAGCGCAACAACATCAAGATCACGTCGTCGTCGCGCGACAGCGACGACACCAAGCGCTCCCCCACCCGCGACTCGTCGAAACACTCCTCCGACACGTCCGAACACGACTCGGAGAAGTCCGGTGAGCAGACACCTGCGCCACCGAAACGCACCATCTCCCAGCTGCGGGCCACCACAGCACCGGCAGCGACCCCGGACCAACCCGACCCAGATCCGCCGGCCGCCGATCCCACTGCGTTGCTCGTCCCGACAGCCACCCGCCGTGAGGTCGCAGCCCCCTACGACCCGGCCATCGGCCTGGTGGATGGGGTCATCACCGGCACCAACTCCTCCGAGGCGGACAACCTCACCTACACGGTGGTGCGCAACCCGAGCGCCGGCGGCAAGGTCAGTCTCGACGCGGACACCGGCGACTTCACCTTCTTGCCCTATCTGTCCCCGTCGCGGGAAGTCGGGTCAGAGCGGTTCTCTGTGCTCGTCGCCCAGCAGACCGCCTTCACCCAGGCCCTGCAGAACATCGAGATCGTCAAGCAGATAGCTCCCAGGATTCTGGTGGTGCTGCAGCAGGTGCCGATCGTCAAGGACCTGCTCTCACCCCTCATCGGGCGAGCCGAACGTTTCGACCTGCTTGTCGACGTCGCCCCGTACGTCGGCGCGGGCCAGGCGCCCATCGCATTCACCACCAAGATCACCTCATTCGACGGCACCCGGATCAGCGTCAATTTCTTCCCGAAGGCCGGCCTGGAATTCGGCGAGGTGGCGCCGACGGTCCTCAACGGCCCCAGCCTGGCGACCGCCGGGTACATCGATCTGAGTCAGCTGAACACCGTGTCCGGATTGGTGCCCGGAATCTCGCAGATCCGCGACGCCGGCTACAACGTGATCACCTGGGACCCCCGCGGTGAGTTCGCTTCCGGCGGCCTGATGCACCTGGACTCCGAACTGTTCGAAGCCCGCGACGTCTCGGCCATTCTCGACTGGGCGGCCCGACAGCCCGGCGTGAAGACCGAGACCCCGGGCGATCCCCTGGTGGGCATGGTCGGCGGTTCCTACGGCGGTGGCATCCAATTGACCTCGGCCGGGATCGACCGCCGCATCGACGCGATCGCACCGGGCATCGCCTGGAATTCGCTCGAGACCGCGCTGTATCCCAACCACGCGTTCAAGACGTCGTGGGCGTCGCTGTTGGCGTTGTCCTTGGCGCTCACCGGCTCCCGACCGGACCCTGAGGTCTATGCGGGCATCCTCACCGGGCTGCTGACCGGGTTCCTCACCCCGGGCCAGCGGCGGTTCCTCTCGGAGAACAGCCCGGACACCGTCGTCGACCAGATCACCGTGCCGACATTCTTCCTCCAGGGCACCGTCGACGGACTGTTCGTGCTCCAGCAAGCGCTCGACAACGCCGAACAACTCGACGACAACGTGACCGTCCGGATGATCTGGTACTGCGGCGGCCACGGCTATTGCCTGGACCTGAACCAGCAGCAGAGCGCCGATCAGTACGCCTACCTCAACGCGCAGACGCTGGCGTGGATGGACACCTACGTCAAGAACAAGGGCGAGTCCGTGCCGGTGACCGGTCCCACGTTCATGTGGGTGGATCAGAAGGGCAACTGGTTCTCCGCCGACAACCTGCCCATCCCGGGCTCGGACTTCTTCAGCGATGACGGCATCGAATTGTCCGGTGCCGGTGGCCTACTGCCCATCGTGCCGATCGTCGGCGGGTCCGGCCCTCAGACCCAGGCGCCCTTTCCACTGTCGTTGCCGGCGGCGGCCGACTCTCGTCATGCACTGGAGCTGGAGATCCCGAATCAGGGCGGCAACCCGATTCACGTGGTGGGCGCGCCGAAGATGACGCTGACGTATTCGGGCCTGGGGACCAGTCGCAACATCTACGCCCAACTCGTCGACAACAAGACCGGTCGAGTGCTCGGCAACGTCGTGACTCCGGTCCCGGTGACTCTCGACGGTCGGGAGCACACGGTGACGATCGACCTGGAGAACATCGCCTACACCATGGGAGCGAACGACTCGTTGACCCTGCAGATCGTGGATTCGGCCACGGCGTACGAGGATTTCACCTCGTTCGGCATCGTGAATGTCACAAACGTCGGCATCGTGTTACCGACGGCAGCACAGGCGGTGCCCGTCACGCTGCCGCAGGTACCGCTGCTCCCGACCGGCCCCACCGGGCCTCCTTCGGTCGAAGACATGCTGACCGGTACTGCCACCCGGTAACAGTTCGGACCCACTACGGTTGCGTGGTGTGCACTCGAATCCTCTGGAATAGCAACGATCTCGCCGTTTTGGCCGGCCGGACAATGGACTGGCCGGAATCGACGGACCCGCTGATCGTCGCGATGCCCCGAGGTCTCGAACGCAACGGCGGACTGCTGCACGGTGTGGTGGTCGACGACAATCCGCTGACATGGACCAGCCGCTACGGCAGCCTGGTCACCACTGTCTACGGCCTCGGTACCGTCGACGGCTTCAACGAAAAGGGCCTGGCGGCGCATGCCCTGTATCTGCGCTCCACGGAGTTCGGAGCTCGAGACAGAGACAAGCCCGCGCTGCAGATCGCGCTGTGGGCGCAGTACCTGCTCGACCAGGCGGCCACCGTGACCGAGGCGCTGGCGCTGCTCGACGACATCCAACTGATCCTGGTCAGCGCTCGCGGTTTCGACGCCACCCTCCATCTGGCCATCGAGGACGCCGACGGCGACTCGGCGATCATCGAGCTCGCCGGCGGCAAGCCGGTCATCCACCACGGCCGCCAGTACACCCTGATGACCAATGACCCGACGTACGACGAGCAACTCAAAATGCTTGATGCGCTGGACTTCTCACAGCCGACGGGCCTGACTCCCCTACCCGGGAACGTCAACGCCGTCGACCGGTTTCAGCGTGCCGCCTATTTCTCGGCGTTGCTCCCGGAGCCCAAGGATGAGCGTTCCGCGGTCGCTGGTGTGATGGCGATCGCCCGTAATGTGTCGGTACCGTTCGGTGCGCCGTACACCGACTTCGGCGTGTACAACACCGAATACCGGACCGTCTCCGATCTGACCCATCGCGCGTACTACTTCGAGCTCACCACGAGTCCGAGCGTCATCTGGGTGCAGCTCGATCTACTCGATCTCGGCGAAGGCACCCAGCCACACGGCATCGACCCGTACGACGAAACCCTGACCGGCGACGTCACGTCTCGGTTCGCTCCGGTGACCCTCGGGTTCTGACCCACGCTCGAGCACAGGAACCACTCATTTCCTGTGGGTACGCTGGGAGCCATGAACGGCGTCTTGCTCGTACTGATCATCTTTGTCGTGGCGGCTATCGCGTTGGCCGTCTGGACTTCCTCACGAAACTCGGGCCGTCGTAACGAGGCATCGCTGGCTGATGCCAAGGCCGATGCACGGCGTGTCATCGAACGGCTCGGCGGGCAGGTGATCAACCTGACCGGCTCCGACGACGCGTCGAAGCAAGCACTTGCCGACGCTTCGGAGCGCTACACCGCAGCCGGGTCGCAGATCGACCAGGCCACCACCGCGAAACAGGCACTGCTCGCGAAGGAAAGCGCACTGGAAGGGCTGTACTACGTGCGCGCCGCGCGGGTCGCCATGGGGATGGACCCGGGCCCCGATCTCGAACTGCTGCAGGGCCAGCGGACCGCCGGGCAGGTCACCGAGGAGCGACGCGTCGAGTTCGAAGGTCGCGAGATCGAGGCGTCACCCGGGCCGTCGCAGCGCACGCCCAACTACTACCCGGGCGGCAACGTCGCGGGCCGGCCCGTTCCCGCCGGCTGGTACTCCGAGCCGTGGTGGAAGCCTGCGCTGGTGGCCGGAGCGTGGGGTGTCGGCTCGATGCTGCTGTTCAGCGCGATGTTCTCCGGAATGGCAGGCACCGGCTACGAAGAGGGCTTCGCGCAAGGTTACGACGAGGGTGCAGGCGGCGGTGACGGCGGCGGCGACTTCGGTGGCGGCGACGGCGGCGGCGATTACGGCGGCGGTGACTGGGGTGGCGGCGACTTCGGTGGCGGCGACTTCGGTGGAGACTTCGGCGGGTTCTAGAACCGGCTGTCCAGCCGCGCCGTGACGCCTGCCTCCTGCAGGTCCAGGCGCTCGAGCATGGCGCGCACTGCTTCGTCGTCGATGTGCCCGTCGTCGCGTTGCCCGATCAGCGCTGCCCGCTGGGCGCTCAACACGTCGCGATACAGCGCCGCGAAGGTTTCTGCCCGCAAGGTGTGCGCCTCGGGATCAGGCATCTCGTCGGCGTCCTGGGAGTGCCGCGCGATCGTGTTGCGGATCTGGGCGAGCGCGCCCGGGTCGAGTCCGGCGGGCGGGTTGGCGCGGAACGCGGTCAGCACTTCTTCGGCAGCCTGGTGCACCACCTCCTCGGCCTTGGCGGTCTCGGCGTAGGTGTAGGCCTGGTCCTCGTCGGCTGACAGGTCGAGCCGTCGGATCAGCAGCGGCAATGTCCAGCCCTGCAACAACAAGGTGCCGATGGCGGTCACGAAGGCGATCGCCTGGATGGTGGCGCGTTCGGGGAACGGGTCACCCGCTGCCGTGGTCACCGGAATCGCCGCGGCGGCCGCGAGCGTGACGACACCGCGCATGCCCGTCCAGGACACGACGATGTTCTCCTGCCAGCCCAAGGACCGGTTGTCGATGCGCGACCGCCATTTCGCCGGGGGTTTGTCGCGCTTGCGGGTGCCCAGTGCGCCACGTCCACCGCTGACCGGGACGGGCACGCTGAGCCGCTTTTCGACCTGCCGCGACAGGGCCCCTCGACTGAACATCGCGAACACCGACAGCGGCCGGATCACCAATACCACCAGCAGCACGATCAGCGAAGCGATCGCGACCTCGGCCAAAGACTCATGGGCTTCGCGGAGGTCTTCGAGGACAAATCGCAGGTGCAGACCGATGTAGGCGAAGACAAAGGCCTCCAGCAGAACGTCGACGGAGTTCCAGACGTAGCGTTCCTGCAGCCGGGTCTGATAGCCGGAATCAATGGTTCCGCTGCCCACCACGAAACCGGCGACGACGACAGCCAGCACTCCTGATCCGTGCAGTTCTTCGGCGGCGATGAAGGCGGCGAACGGCACCAGCAGCCCCTGCACTGTTTCCAGGCCCGGGTTGTTCAGTCGCCGGCGGATCCACAATGTGGTGTAGCCCAGCACTGCCCCGACGATGGGTCCGAGCACAGCGGAGTAGGTGAACAGCAGCAGCGGATTCTCGATGAAGGTGTGGCTGCCCGCGACCTGCGCCACCGCGATCGAGAACAGTGCCAACGCCGCGGCGTCGTTGATCAGGCTCTCGCCGGTCAGGATCGCCATCACCCGCTTCGGGAGGCCGAGCTTACGGCCCACCGCGACGGCGGTCACCGCATCCGGCGGTGCCACGATGGCGCCGAGCACCAGCGCCGTCGCGAAGGTCAGCGGCACCACCACCAGCCAGGCCGAGATCGCGGCCACGGTGAACGCCGTGACCACCACGAGGGCCACCCCGAGTCCGAGAATGGGTTTGATATTGCGCAGGAAGGTCGGAAACGAGAAGTCCAGCGCCGCGGAGTACAGCAGGGGCGGCAACACCACACTCAGCAGAATGTGCGAGTCCAGTTCAGGCGCTTCGAAACCGGGCAGGAACGAGACCGCGCCGCCGATCATGACGATGATGAGTGCTGGTTCCAGGCCACGCCGGTGGGCTATGGCGGTCACCACGATCGCGCCGACGACAACAAGGATCAGTTCCACCCGCAGATTGTCCCGTCAAACCTGGGAACGTGCCGGACTTACTGCCACGGCCTCAGGTCTGGCAGGTGGGGCACCAGAAGACGTTGCGCGCCTCGAGTTCGACCGTCTTGATCGGTGTGCCGCAGATGCGGCAGGGTTCCAGCGCGCGCCGATAGACGTAGGTGCGGGGCCGGCCGGTGCGGTACGACGGTGCGCCGTGGTCGTCCTCCGGTCGCATGACGACGATCTTCCCGCGACGCAGACCGACCTTCATCAATTCGACCAGGTCGGCCCACATCGCGGCGAACTCGTCGGCGGTGATGTCCACCCCCGCCCGGAACGGGTCGATCCGATGCCGGTACAGCAACTCGTTGCGGTAGACGTTCCCCACGCCGGCGAGCACGCTCTGATCCATGAGCAGTGCACCGATAGTTCTGCGCGACTTGCTGATCCGCGTCCATGCCGATCCGGGGTCAGCGTCCTTGCGCAAGGGGTCGGGACCCAGCTTGGCGATGACGTCGGGCACCTCGGCCGCCTGGATCACGTCACAGACCGTCGGGCCGCGGAGATCAGTGCCGTAGTCGGCACCGAGCATCCGCATCCGCACCTGCCCCACCGGATCGGGAATCTCGGTGACGTCTCCGGCCGGGAACTCGGTGAACGACCCGTACAGCCCGAGGTGAATGTGCACCACCCGGCCGCCGTCGTAGTAGTGGAACAGATGCTTGCCCCAGGCGTCGGCCTTGCGCAGGACCCGGCCGTCCACCGCGGCTGCACCCTCGCTGAACCTGCCCTGCGGACTACCGACCCGCACGGGAGCTCGCCCGTAGCGCCGTTGGTGCAGCCGGGCCAGCCGATGCAGGGTGTGACCCTCGGGCACGGATTACTCCGGAGCGCCCGGTACCGGCGGAGCCACGTGCGTCAGCTCGTAGTCGGCCAGGATGTCGATCCGGCGTTGGTGGCGCGGTTCTTCTGACCACGGGGTGGAAACGAAGGCGTCGACGATCGCGAGCGCTTCGGCCTCTGTGTGCATCCGGCCGCCGATCCCGATCAACTGCGCGTTGTTGTGTTGGCGGGCCAACGACGCGGTTTCGGTGTTCCACGCCAACGCGCAGCGCGCGCCCGGCACCTTGTTGGCCGCGATCTGTTCACCATTGCCGGAGCCACCCAGCACGATGCCGAGGCTGCCAGGGTCGGCGACCGTTCTTGTCGCGGCGGCGATGCAGAACGCCGGGTAGTCGTCCACCGCGTCGTAGGTATAGGCCCCGCAGTCGACCGGCTCGTGGCCGGTGGCCGCCAGGTGTTCGGCGATGGCCTGCTTGAGTTCGTATCCGGCGTGGTCAGACCCGAGGTAGACGCGCATGGCGGTAACCCTACTTTCCCGGGCTTCCACGACCCGGCTGCCGCCCGTAGTTCAGCTGATCGCCACGCTGCCGTCACCGGCCGCCGCGGACCCAGGCGTCGGCGAAAGGGTCACCTTACCCAGCAAAACCACGTAGGAGCCGAAATCGCCCCGAGGTCGTGGTTCGATCGACCGTCCTAGAGCTTTTGTATCCATTTTTACTACGTGTGCGTGACGTATTCAGCGGCTAAAAGACGCTGACCTGCAGGGAATCGAAGGGCACCCTAATCGAACACATGTTCACTAGTTGAAATCGAAACTAATTTCACCGGTGCCCGGGACGTAGGTGTTGACGGCGCGGCCCGCAAACCTAAGATCAAGTCTGGCTTTCACAGGAAACGCTAAGGAACATCGCCGGCCACGCGGTCAGAGCGATCTGAACAAAGGGTTCAACGCCTACATGTATGCAAAGACTGAGCGCGAGAGCGCGCCTCGTTCGGCACAGAAGTACGTCACCACGGGCCTGGCCGGTGCCGCGATGGTCGGACTCGGCGCCCTGGTGGCAGCCGCAGCAGCAGCCGAAGAGCCCAGCCTGCCGCTGGCCGCCTCCAGCACCGAGATCAAGCTGGTCGCCTCCGAGTCGATTTTCGGCTACCTCCTTGACGGCGGCGCCGACGTCTCGGCACAAGCCACCGTGTTCACCGGAGCGGTTCCGAACGTGTTCTCCCAGCCGATCGTCGGTAACGGCGGCTGGCTCATCGGCAATGGCCTCGACGCGGCCGCAGACTGCACCGGCAGCGCCTGCAACGGCGGCAACGGCGGCCTGCTCGGTGGCAACGGTGGCAACGGTGCCAACGGCGGCTCCGGTGGCAGCGCCTTCCTGTTCGGCAATGGCGGCGTCGGCGGCACCGGTGTCAACGCGGTGTACAGCGGCGAAGGCAAGGGTCTCGCCACGGCCGGCGGCAAGGGTGGCAACGGCGGCATCTTCTCGGGTAACGGCGGCGCCGGTGGCGCAGGCGGCTCGGATACCAACGTCCTCGGCGCCGGTACAGCCGCAGACGCGGCGGGCGCCAACGGCGGCAGCGGCGGCCGTGGCGCGCTCTTCACCTCCAGCCTGGGTGGCGCAGGCGGCGCCGGTGGCGCAGCCTCCTCATTGAACGGAAACGCTGTCGGTGGTAGCGGCGGCGTGGGCGGCGGCTCGACCATCGGCTTCGGCGCAGAAGGCGACGAGACCCCCTACGGTCCCGGCAAGGGTGGCGCCGGCGGCGCCGCGACGGTCGGTAGCGCACTGACCGGCGGAACCGACGCCCAGACCGCAACCGGTGGCGCAGGCGCCAACGGCGGCTTCGGCGTGATCTCCGGCGGCGACACCCCCAGCCTGAACGGCAACGGCGGCAGCGGCGGCAAGGCCACCGCCTTCGGCGAGGCTGAGGCCATCGGCGGCACCGGCGGCAATGGCGGCGGCCGGGTCATCGGCCGCGGCGCCAACGGTGCCGGCGGTGGCTCCGCCACCTCGGTGGCCGGCAACGCCACCGGCGGCGATGCCGGTGACGGCGGCGGGGCCATCGTTTCGGGCCTCGGCGGACGCTCCGGCAACGGCGGCAGCGCCACCTCCACCGGCGGCGGCAACACCGTCGGCGGACGCGGCGGCGACGGCGGCGCAGGCGGCCTCATCGGCGGCACCGGCGGCCAGGGTCGCAACGGCGGCTCCGCGACCTCGCAGAACGGCGGCGATGCCCGTGGCGGCAACGGCGGCAACGGTGCCGACGGCGGCATCGGTGGCAACGGCGGCAACGGTGGCAACGGCGGCAACGCCACGCCTGGCAGCAACGCAGGCGACACCGGCACCGGCGGCAATGGTGGCAACGGCGGCAAGAAGGGCGCCGGAGGCTCCACCAACGGCAACAACGGCAACGACGGCAGCGACGGCCCGGCCGGCAGCGCTGACTAGAGTTCGACCGTTCGTCCAGCACTAACCGGCGGGTACGGGACCCGGCTGCACAGCAGTCGGGACCTGTACCCGCCGTTCTGTTTTCAGCGCCTCCTCATTCCCTGGTCGGCCTGGCGATATGGTTTGCTCCAGTCCGCGTTCGCCCTCGGCCGGGCAGAGGTACGTAGCGCATCAGCACCCGTCGACGTCGCGTGCGAACTCCTACCATTCAACCGGTACAGGTCGCCCCCATGCGCGACGTAGCAAATTCAAAATGAGCTGTTGTTTTCCCCTGAGCGGCAGTTTGAGCGATCGCGAAGATTTTGTATCCAATGGCGGCTGATAACTGCACAAACTGCGCCAATATCCGTCTGAACAGCGAAGATGATTCCCTACCCCGCGTCGGCCGCAATGCATTTATTTTCTCATGCAAATAATTTTCAAGACGCGTGAAATATCCCCTTGACAGCAGTCTCCGCAAAGACAAAAGATGATTCCACCGTTCTCAGGGAACGTTAAGGTAACGACCCGCGTCTGCGTCAGACCGGAGGATTCAGGGGGAATCATGTATGTAAAGTCCGAGTGCGCTGACACAGCGCCGCGATCCATTCAGAAGTACGCCACAACCGGAGTCGCGGGGGCGGCAATGGTCGGGCTGGGAGCCTTGGTGGTTGCCGCCGCCGCAACCGGGGCGCCGACCGAGCGGCCGGCTCAGGCTCGCAGCGCTGAGGTACAGCTGGTCAACGACGAAGACTGTGCTTCCGCACTCGACCCCAACTGCTCGGACAACAGCGTGTTCGGAGCTGCCTTCGACCTCGCAGTCGACCCACCTGATTTCTCGCCGTTCTTCCGGCCGATCATCGGCGACGGCGGATGGCTGATCGGTAACGGGCGCGACGCCGATGCGGCAACCTGCGGCGATGCCTGCGACGGCGAAGACGGCGGCCTGCTCTGGGGTAACGGCGGCAACGGCGCCAACGGCGGCAACGGTGGTGACGCGTTCCTCTTCGGCAACGGCGGCCTCGGCGGCGCCGGCCTCGACGCCGACTACGACGCCACCACGCAGTTGCAAGCCGCCACCGCCGGCGGTAAGGGCGGCAATGGCGGGTGGCTCTCGGGCAATGGCGGGGCCGGCGGAGCGGGTGGGTCGGACACCAACACACTGGAAGACGATGACGAAACGCCAGATGTCAACGAGGCCGACGCGAACGGTGCCGACGGCGGCGACGGCGGACACTCGAGCTTCTGGACGCCGGGCACCGGCGGTGCCGGTGGCGCCGGCGGCAACGCCGACTCGGAGAACGGCACCGCCACCGGTGGGGCCGGCGGAGCGGGCGGTGGCACCAACCTTGGCGTGGGTAACGGCGGCGCCGGGGGCGCAGGCGGAAACTCCGTGACGGATGAGGGCGCCTCGGTCGCCGGTGTCGGCGGGTCGGGCGGCTCGAGCGGCATCACAGGCAGCGGCGGCGACGGCGGCGCCGGCGGTGATGCCGAGTCCAGTGGGGGTGGCGCCGCCACCGGAGGTGACGGCGGTGATGGCGGCAGCGGTGCCACTCTCGGCGGCAAGGGCGGCGCCGGGGGCGACGGCGGTGACGCCGACCCCAGCGGTGCGGGTGTAGGCAAGGCGGGCGCAGGCGGCTCCGGCGGCTCGGGCGGCCTCGGCGGTAGCAAGGGCGCCGATGGTGACGACGGATCGGTGACGTAAGAACACCACGTCCGCCCGAATACCACCGGCGGGTATGGGCTCCGACTGCACCGCAGTCGGGGTCCGTACCCGCCGGTTTTTTGGCACTCAGTGCAGACGTCCCGAGGTGATCAGCAGCGTTGCCAGACATGACACTCGATGAACGCCATCGAGGGATAGTGTCGCGCCACTACCCGCCAATAGCGCCTGACCACGCGAAAACAGCAAATTCTTTCCGGTTGCCAGATCTACACGGCCTCACACCAGCCGGTTGCTGACGCCGCGCCCGACGTTGCGGGCTGGATGCATTTTGATATCTGAAATGTAACTTGCAACTGCAAATAACCGCTAGAGCAGCATCGATAGGGCCGCAACGTGTTCAATATCACGTTCACTAGTTGAGTGCGGAAACACAGGGACGTCACTGGCGGAAAAACCGTTGACGGTTGACTCCGCAAACCCAACAATTGGCCTTGCCTCTCTCAGGAAACGCTAAGGGAGTCGGCCCGCCACAGGGGACGGGCCGTGTTTGCACAAGGGGGTTCACATGTACGTCAAGTCCGGCCGTCCGAGCGCGGCGCCACGTTCGATGCAGAAGTACCTCAGTACGGGTCTGGCCGGGGCCGCCATGGTCGGCATCGGTGCGCTGGTTCTGGCAACGCCGGATGCGCCGAGCACCCCGGTCGCCTACACCGCAGACGTACAGCTCGTGTCCGATGATTGCGAGATCACCGACCCCAACTGCGACACCGGTGCCGACAAGACACTCGTCGGCGCTGCGGCTGCCAACCCGTTTGCGTTCGACGGCTTCCAGCCGGCCTTCGGCCCCGGCGGCTGGCTGATCGGCAACGGCCTCGACGCCCCTGCGGACTGCGAAGGCGACGCCTGCAACGGCGGCAACGGCGGCGCCCTCTGGGGCAACGGCGGCAACGGCGCCAACGGTGGCAAGGGCGGCAACGCGTTCCTGTTCGGCAATGGCGGCAACGGCGGAGCCGGCCACGTGTTCAACGAGGAAACCGGGGAGTACGAGGAGTCCCTCGGCGTGGCGGGCGGCAACGGCGGCAACGGCGGCTGGTTCTTCGGCAATGGCGGCCTCGGCGGCTTCGGCGGCGACGCGATCTACGCGGACGAAGACGACGACGGCGACTTCGAGCTGGTGTCGGGTGCCTTCGCCGGCGGCAACGGCGGAAACGCAGGCTTCTGGTTCGGCGGCGCGGCCGGCACCGGCGGCGAAGGCGGTTGGGACGAGAACTTCCTCGAGGACGACCCCACCACTACCGACGTCAACGAGGCCGATGCGTTCGGCGCCGCCGGCGGCAAGGGCGGAAACGCCGGACAGTTCGGCGGAACGGCCGGCACCGGCGGTCTCGGTGGTTACGCGGATTCAGAGAACGGAAGTGCGACCGGCGGCA
>JBEVFK010000144.1:0-20660 GCA_040512325.1 Mycobacterium sp.
CCGCCGTCGGCCGTCCAGCCCAACACGTCCACCGCTGCCTCGGTCGGTCCGTACAAGTTGTGCAGCGCCACCCCGGAGCTGAACGTCGCGGCGAAGCGGGCCGCCAACTCATCGGACAGCGCCTCGCCGCCGACCGTGACCCGGGTCAGTGACGTGCAGTCCGCCGCCCGGGGATCCTCGAGAAACAGCTCGAGCATCGACGGTACGAAATCCACCGCTGTCACCTGTTGCGCCACAATGGTTTCGGCCAGATATCCGGGATCACGGTGACCGCCGGGGCGGGCGATCACCACTGTCGCGCCCGCACTGAGCGGCCAGAACACCTCCCACACGGAGGTGTCGAAACTGATCGGTGTCTTGACCAGCATGCGGTCGCCGGCCGTCAGCGGGTAGGCATGCTGCAACCAGGCGATCCGGTTGGTGATGCCGGCGTGGGGCACCGCCACTCCTTTGGGGCGGCCGGTGGATCCGGAGGTGTAGAGGACATACGCCCACGCCGCAGGATCGCCCATCACACGGGGGGCTGGATCCTGGGCGTCCCGGGCAGCGCGAACCTCGCCCAGGTCATCGAGCACCGTGGCCGGGCGCGCGTCCTCGACCATGTGGGACAACCGATCCGGCGGATACTCCGGATCCAACGGCAGGAAGGCGGCACCGGTCTTCGTCGCCGCGAGCAGCGCGACCACGAGTTCCACCGACCGGGGCAGCGAGATCCCGATGACGGTGCCTGCGGCGGCACCGGCCTGGACAAGCCTGGCGGCCAACCGATCTGACCACTGATCGAGGGCGCCGTAGCTGAGCTCGTCAACATCGGTACCGCCGTCGAAGACCACCGCGGTGGCGTCGGGCCTCAGCTGGGCTCGACGGCGGAATCCGGTGGCCAGCTCCGTGGTTGCCACGTCGTGATCGGTGGCGTTGTCGTCGACGATCACCGTCCTGCGCTCGGCGTCGAGCAGCAGGTCCACCGCACCGATCGGACGCGACGTGTCGTCGGCGAGCTGACCGAGGATCGCTGCGAGGCGTCGCGCCAACAGCAGCACCGAGGCTTCGTCGAACAGGTCGCTGCTGAACTCGGCCATGATCGACGCCGACGGCCCGTCGATCAGCGTGAAGCCGAGGTCGAACATCGCGGCGGCGACCGGCGGTTCCTGCCACACCGTGGGCAGACCGAACATCTCGGCGTCCTGGCCGTCGCTGCGGTGGTAGCCGACAAACACGTTGAACAGAGGGTTTCGGCCCGCCACGCGTGGCGGATTCAGGTCTTCGACCAGACGGTCGAAGGGCAGTTCCTGATGCGCGAAGGCGGCGAGGTCGGCGGCGCGGACGCGGTCCAGCAACTCCTCGATCGAAGGGTTGCCGGACAGGTCGGTGCGCAACACCAGGGTGTTGACGAAGAACCCGACGACATCGTTGAGTGCGCTTTCGTCCCGGCCTGCGACGGGTGTGCCGACCACGATGTCGGTGCCGGCACCGAGCCGGTGCAGCAGCACCGCGACGGCGGTGTGCAGCACCGTCAGTGCGCTGGTCTGCCGTTCGGTGGCCAGCTCCCGAAGGGCCGCAGCGGTTTCCGGTGGTAACTCGACGTGCAGAGTGCCGCCGGTTCCGGTGGGCCGTGATGGCCGCGGTCGATCGGTCGGCAGGGTCAGCTCATCGGGTGCACCTGCCAACGTGTCTCGCCAGAACCGCAGTTGCTCATCGCCGATCAGCGACAGCAGTTCCCGCTGCCAGAGCGTGTAATCGGCATACTGCACTTCGAGGTCCGGCCAGTGCGGGCCGGTTCCGGCCAGCCGGGCTGCGTAGGCGCGGTTGAGGTCGCCGATGAACGGGGTGTCCGACCATTCGTCGGTGGCGATGTGGTGCAACAACACCACCACGGTGTGGTCGTCGGTGCCGGCCCCCAACACGTCGACCCGCACCGGAAGCTCGGCGCTCAAGTCGAACTCGTGGGCCACCGCGGCGGCGACCCGATCGCCGACCGCTGCGGGTGCGCACTCGGTGACCGTCATCGGTGGCCGGGTTCCGATCGGCAGGATGTCCTGGAACAGTGCGCCGTCGTGCTCGCTGAAGACGGTGCGCAAGGACTCGTGCCGGTCCACCACGTCACCCACCGCGGCCCGCAGTGCCTCGACATCGAGACCGCCGCGCACCTGGAAGACCAGGGGGTAGTTGTAGGCCGCCCCGGTATCGCCGAGCCGGTCGAGGAGCAACAGTCGTTCCTGAGCCGGGGAGGCGGGAATCCGCTCCGGTCGCGGCGTGGCCATCAGTGCGGGACGTGGGCGTTGCGACGATGACGGTTGCGCGGACGCCAGCGCGGCGAGCTCGGCCACCGTGGGTGAATCGAAGACATCGCGTAGGGAGAGCTGCGCCCCCAGCGCCGCCCGGATCCGGTTGATCAGCCGGATACTCAGCAGCGAGTGCCCGCCGAGATCGAAGAAGTCGTCCTCGGCGCCGACGGTCGGTACACCGAGCACGTCGGCGAACAGTGCGCACAGCGTCTGCTCCGCCTCCGATTCCGGCGGTCTGCTGGGTTGACGCTGGCCGGCCGGATCCACCGCCGGCAGCGCCCGGACGTCGAGCTTGCCGTTGTCGGTCAGCGGCAGCACCTCCAGGACGGCCATGGCAGCCGGCACCATGTAGGCCGGCAACGTGGTCTTCAGATGGGCACGCAGTTCCGCAATCAGCTCAGGACCGGCAGCGGAGGCCGTCGTCGAGTCGGCAGGAACCAGGTAGCCGATCAACTGGTGCGAACCCGAGGTGCTCGGATCCGGCCGGGCGACCACCGCCGCCTGCGCTACCCGCGGATGTGCGGCCAGCACGGTCTCCACGTCGCCGGGCTCCACCCGGTAGCCGCGGATCTTGACCTGATCGTCGGTGCGGCCCAGGAACTCCAGGTTGCCGTCGGGCCGGCGCATCACCAGGTCTCCGGTGCGGTACATCCGACCGGCGCCGAACGGATTGGCGACGAATCGTCCTGCGGTCATGGCAGATTGGCCGAGATAGCCGCGGGCCAGGCCCGCACCGGCAATGTAGAGCTCCCCGGCCAGTCCGTCGGGGACGGGACGCAGCCAGGCATCGAGGAGGTGTGCCCGGGTGTTCCAGATCGGTTGCCCGACGGTGGGGGAGGCGCTGTCGTCGGTGCCACCGCCGAGCGTGTTGATGGTGTATTCGGTGGGACCGTAGAGGTTGTAGCCGTAGGTGGTCTCGCTGTCGCGAAGCCGGTTCCAGACCGTGGTCGAGACGGCCTCACCGCCGAGGAGCACCAGCACCGGCGGGTGGCCCTTCTTTTCGGTGCCGCGGTCCAGGAGTCCCTGCTCGAACAGCACCGCAGCGTAGGTGGGGGTCACGTTCACCACGTCGATCTCATGCTCGTGGCAGTACGCGACCAACGCGGTGGCGTCGCGGCGCAGGTCCTCGTCGCAGATGTGCACCTCGTGGCCCTCGATGAGCCACAACAGTTCTTCCCACGACATGTCGAAGGAGAACGACACCGTGTGGGCGATGCGCAACCGGCGGCCCCCCGCCTTGGCGATCGCCGGTGCGAAGATGGCTTCGCGGTGGTTGAGGTGCATATTGGTCAACCCGCGGTGCGGGGTGACGACACCCTTGGGCTTGCCGGTGGAGCCGGAGGTGTAGATCACGTAGGCGGGATCGTCGAGGCGCGGTGAGAAGCCATCCCAATCCGCGCGCGCGGACTCGAGTTGTGCGGCCACGTCGGGGTCGTCGAGGACCACGAGGGCGCACCCCTGCGGCAGCACCCCGGTGATTCGGTCGGCCGTGGCACGGGTGGTCAGCACGCAGGTGGGTACCGCGTCGGCCAACATGACCGCCAACCGTTCGTCGGGATAGTCGAGTTCCAGTGGCAGGTACGCCGCCCCGGACCGCAGCACCCCGAACAACGCCACCACGGCAGTGATCGATCGCGGAACCGCCAGTGCCACCGTGGTGTCGGAGTCCGCGCCGCGCCCGCGGAGCAGCCAGCCGAGTTGGTTGACGCGGCGAACCAGCTCGGACGAGTTGATGCTGTCGTCGCCGCAGACCAGGGCGGGCAGGTCGCCCGCGCGGGCGCTCTGCTCGGCCAACAGATCCAGCACCGTGGCCTCGGGCAGTGGGTGCCGCGTCGACTCCGCGCGGACAGCCTCCTGGTCGGTTTCGGCGGTCAGCGTCAGCGGAACCGCTGCCAGCCGGTCATCCGGTTGGGCTGTCGCGGCCGTGTGCAGCAGGGTCTGCCGCAGCCGGTCCAGCAGACGCTGCGCGTAGGCGCGGTCCACCACGTCGGGTCGGTATTCGAGCTTCACCCACAGCCGGCGTCCCGGTGAGGCGACCCACGTCAACGGGTAGTGCGAGGCGTCGATCGAATCGTGGCCGACGATGCCGTGCGCGGTCTCCAGATCGGTGAAGGTGTCGTCGTCGAGGAAGTTCTGCAGGACATAGAGACTGTCGAACAGGGGGCCGTTCACGTTCAGTGCGCGCTGGATGTCTCCCAGTCCGAGGTACTCGTGGTCCATCAACGCCAGCCGGTCGCTCTGGACGGCGCGCATGACATCGCTCAGCGAGCGGTCCGGATCGAGCCGCACCCGGGTGGGGACGGTGTTGAGGAACAGTCCGATCACCGAGTCGATGCCCTCGATATCGGTGGGCCGGCCGGCGACCGTGGACCCGAAAACGACGTCCTCACTGCCGGTTTCGTAACCCAGTACCAGTGCCAGCGCGGTGCTGATGAGCGCGTTGAGGGTCACCCCCGTCGAGCGGGCGCGCTGGGTCAGCTCTGCGGTCTGGTCTTCGGTCAGCGTGAAGTCCAGTCGCAACGCCAGCGTCGGTGCGGTGCCCACCGCGGCGGGCACCAGCAGCGTCGGCGCGGAGAGCCCGGCCAGACTCTGTGCCCATTGGCGTGCCGAGGCGTCCCGATCTCGGCCGGCCAGCCACTGCAGGTAGTCGGCGAAGTTCGCGGTGGGTTGGGGCGGGTCGGTGGGCGTGCCGCGGCGGGCGGCAGCGTATTCGGCGAACAGTTCGTTCAGCAACTGCTCGCGAGACCACCCGTCGAGCAGCAAGAAGTGATAGCTGAAGATCAGCCGGTCACCCCGGCCGGTCCGGATCACCGTGAAACGGGCCAGCGGCGGCCGGTTGAGGTCGAACGTGCGCAACCTGTCGTCGGTGGTGAGTTGCTGCACCCGTGCGTCGATCTGCGCCGCGTCGAGATCGGAGATGTCGATGACTTCGGGTTCGCACTCCGGGTCGGCAGCGATCACGGCCACCGGCTGGGGTAGGTCGTCGGCCCAGAATCCGGATCGCAGCACCGGGTTTCGCGCCATGACGGCCCGGAAGGCGGCACCCAGGGCGTCGACGTCCACCGAATCGGTGAAATCGAAGGTGTTCTGGACGATGTACACCGCGGCATCGGAGTAGCGCGCCTGGAAATACACGCCCTCCTGCAGCGGAGACATAGGCCAGATCGTCTCGGCCGGAGTCGATATCGCGGCCGTCGCGGTGTCGACCTGCTGTTGATTCAGCGTGACCAGCGTGAGATCCGACGGGGTGAGCGCAGTCGAGGTGGCCCTGCCGCCAGTTGTTCCCAGCCCGCTCAATTCACCGAGCACCGTCGTCCACACGTCGGCCAGCCCCGAGACCGCCTCGGCCGACAGTTCGCCGTCGGCGTAGGTGAAAGTGGCATGCAGCCGGGGACCGGCGTCGGTGTCCTCGCTGACGGCGTTGATCTCCAACAGATACGGAGTGCCCAGGTCGGCGTCCGGACCGACGCGCAGTGTGTCGGCCTCCGGCGCCGAATCCCAGTCGCCGTCGCCATCGGCAGACCACCGGCCCAGATAGTTGAACAAGACCTGTGGCACGGGCAGCCGCCCGAGCGCGGCAGCGGTGCGGGGATTGCAATAGCGCAGTTGGCCGTAGCCGAGTCCGCCATCGGGGATGGCCCGCAGCTGCTCCTTGACCTCTTTGAGGGCGAGCAGCAGATCGTCGGTGCCTTCGGCCGGCAATCGCACCGGGGCGATGGCGGTGAACCAACCCACGGTTCTGGACAGATCGACATCCCCGCCCCAGCCGTCGCGGCCGTGTCGCTCGAGGTCGAGGGTCAACGGTGCGGCCTCGGCTCCGGTGCTGCTGCGCCACCGGCGCACAGCCAACATGAGCGCGCAGACCAGGGTTTCGGTGACATCGGCATTGGCCAGCGCCGGCACCGTCGTCAACAGCGGTGCTGTCGCCTCCACGGACAGTCGCACCTCGTGGTCACGGGTGGCTCCGACGGTGAGACCGAACGGCGTTGCCTGCGGGATGAGTTCGCCACCGGGAGCCAACGTGGCGGTCCAATGTTCGAATTCCGCCAGCCGGGACGCCTGCTGCGCCATCTCGTTGACGGTGCGGGCGTAACTGCGCAACGACGTCGGCACCGGTGGCAGAGCAGGTGTGCGTCCGGCAGCGGCCTGGGAGTACGCCTCGGTCAGATCGTCGATCAGAATGCGCCAGGACACCCCGTCCACCGCGAGGTGGTGCACCACCAACAGCAACCTGCCCTGCCGGGCGGTGCCGCGGTCGAACCACACAGCCTGCACCACGGCGCCGGTTTCCGGGTCCAGCCCATTCGCAGCGGAATCGGATTCCATCGCGATGAGTTCGCGCAGCGCGTCGTCGTCGCACCCGGCGACATCCACCGTCCGCAGCGAAACTGGAGCACCTGCAATGGTTTCCAGTGACCACAGCATCGGGACCGGACGGTGCAGCTGCAGCCGGAGCGCGTCATGTCGCCAGATCAGGGCCGTCAGCGCTGCTTCGAGATGCTCCTGACGCGCTCCTGCCGGCACCCGCAGTACCTCGGACTGGTTGAACCGGGTGACCGTCCCGCCGAGTTCGGCGAGTCGCTGCACGATCGGCGTCAGCAGGACTTCGCCGTTGTCCTGTCCGGAGTCGGCTGCTTCGCCGGCCGCAGTGGGGGCGCTCGCGCCGGCTGCCGCGGCCAGGGCGGCGGGAGTCCGGCGGGTGAACACCTGTTGCGGGGTGAGCCGAATACCCAGCCGGCGCGCCCGATTCACCAACTGGATCGCGACGATGCTGTCGCCACCGAGGGTGAAGAAATCGTCGTCGACGCTGACGGGCGTGCGCAGGATCTCGGTGCACAGTGCGGCCAGTTGTGCTGCGGGGCCCTCGGCCGCGGGCAGCGAGGCCACCGGAGCGGCAGTCTCGTCAGGGTCCGGCAGCGCGGCGCGGTCGAGCTTCCCGTTCACCGTCAACGGCAAGGCCTCGAGTGCGACGAGCACCGACGGCACCATGTAACCCGGGATCCGCTGCTCGAGATCGGCGCGCACTCCGGCGATGTCGACCCGGTCTCGTCCCACCAGGTAGCCGATCAGACGCACCCGTCCCGACTCGTCGGCGTGTGCAGCAGCGGCGGCATTGGTGATCCCGGGTGCGGCGGCCAACGCCGACTCCACCTCGCCGAGTTCGATGCGGTAGCCGCGCACCTTGACCTGTTGGTCGGAGCGGCCGACGTACACCAGCTCACCGCCGTCGGTCCACCTCGCGGTATCACCGCTGCGGTAGAGCCGTTCACCGGCGGCGTCGAACGGGTTCGCCACGAACCGGGCCGCCGTCAGATCAGGGCGGCCCACGTAGCCCCGGGCGAGTTGCCCACCGGCGATGTATATTTCGCCGACCACCCCGGTGGGGACGGGCTGCAGAGTGTCATCGAGCAGATGTATCTGCAATCCCGGGATGGGCCCGCCGATCACGCTGTCCGGTCGCGCCGCATCCCCGGCCCCGAGCACACGATGGGATACGTGCACACAGGTTTCGGTGATGCCGTACATGTTGACCAGCAGCGGCCCGTCCTCGGTGCCGTGGCGGTCGAACCAGTCGGCCAGCCGGGAGGTGTCCAGCGCTTCGCCACCGAACACCACGTACCGCAACGCCAATGGCCGCGGCGAGTGCCGGTCGGCTTCGATCAACGGATAGAACGCCGACGGCGTCTGGTTGAGCACTGTCACCTGTTCGCGGGCCAGCAGGTCCAGGAACTGTTCCGGGTCGCGGGCCACCGACTGCTCGACGATCACCAGTCGCCCACCGTGCAGCAGTGGACCCCACAGTTCCCACACCGAGAAGTCGAACGCCGCCGAATGGAACATCGTCCACACGTCGTCCTGGTTGAACTCGTAGAGACCCGACGTGCCCGCGAACAGCGCCGCGACGTTGCGGTGACTGACGGCAACACCTTTCGGAACGCCCGTCGACCCTGACGTGTAGATCACGTAGGCAGCGTGGTCGGGGTGCAGTCCGGCATCCGGCAGCGGCGCTTCCTGCGCGGGCACGTCACCCACCACGATCACCGGCAGGCCGGCGGGGGCGCAGTCGACCAGCCGGTCGGGCCGGTCGACCAGGGCGCAGACCGGAGCAGAATCCACCACGATGTGCTCCAGGCGCGCCGACGGCGAGTCGATGTCGAGTGGGACGTAGGTTCCGCCCGCTTTGAGTACGGCGAGCAGCGCCACGATCAGGTCGGCGGAGCGTGGCAGCGCCACCGCCACCCGCGACTCGGGTTGCACCCCGTGGTCGATCAGCGCCGCAGCCACCGCGCCCGCCCGGGCGTCGAGCTCGGCGTAGGTGAACTGTGTTGCGCCGCAGGAGATGGCGACTGCCTCCGGTGCGGAGCGGACCGCGTCGGCGAATGCCTGCACAAGGGTGCGGGCCGGGCCGGGCCGGGATGCCGCGTCGGTGAACCGGTGGCGTTCGAGTTCGGTTCTCAGATCGATTCGGCTGACCGGCTGGTCGGGCTGCTCGACGAACGCGGCGAGCACCTGCTCGACACGGTGGGCGAACTGGTCGGCCTGGTCGGCGGTCACCACCGCGGCGTCGTATTTGATCTCCACGGTCAGCTGGTCGCCGAGATAGGCGATGAACGAGATCGGGTAGTGCGGCGCGTCGGTGCCGGTGAACCCGGTGAAGTGCAGCGCTTTCGGGTGATCGCTGACCACGGCGGGCGCGGTGGGGAAATTCTCGACCACCACCATCGAGTCGAACAGGTCCCGCACCCCGGTCAGGCGGGCCAGTTCGGTCAGGCCGATCTGCTGGGCATCCAGCAGTGTGCTCTGGTGCTCCTGCACAGCGGCGAGCACCGCGGCGATGGATGTTTCGTTCTCCCAGGACACTGGCACCGGAATGGTATTGATCAGCAGTCCGACGATCGATTCGGTGCCCGCGAGTTCACCGCCGCGCCCCGAGACGGTGGAGCCGAACACCACCTGCCGCCGGCCCAGCAGCCGACCGAGCAGCAATCCCCACGCACCATGGACCACATTGCTCAGCGTGAGCCCACGGTCACGGGCGGTCCGGGTCAGGGCACCGGTCAGTTCGGGGGACAGGTGGCGCACCGAACTACGGTGCTCACCAACGGAATCGGCTTCCCGGTCGCCGGTGAACAGCGTGGTCTGCTCCACGCCGGCCAACGCCTGCGCCCATACGGTTCGGGCCGCGTCGAGGTCGCCACCGAGGACGGCTTCGATGTGGTCACGCAGGGTGACGGTCAGTCGCTCCGGCTGTGCGGCATCGGCGACGGCGGCGTTGTAGTGGGCGACGATGTCGCCGAAGATCACCGGATAGGACCAGCCGTCGGCGATGATGTGGTGCATGGTCTGAATGAGCCGGTGCTCGCCTCCGTTGAGCGAGACCAGTGTGTAGCGCACCAGCGGCGCCTCGGCCAGATCGAACGGTCGCGACAGTTCTTCCTGGGCAACAGTGTTCACATCATTGCCGTCGACATTGCCGTCGACATTGCCGTCGACGTTGTCGAACTCGACGGGCACCTGCGCCCAGATCACCTGGGCCAACTGGCCGTCCTGGCGGTCGCGGAAACTGGCCCGCAGCGCCTGGTGACGCTGTTGTACCGCAGCGATGCTCTCGCGTAGTGCCGACGGATCGATCGGGCCGGTGAGTTCGGCGATCTGCTGCACCCGGTAGGTGTCCTGGTAGCCGTCCACGCCGGCACCGAGTGCACTGTGGAAGTACATCCCCTGCTGCAACGGCAACAGCGGGAGCACCTCGTCGAGCGCGCCCATCTGCTCCCAGCCATCAACATCGGCCTGGGTGAGGTCGACCAGCGGGAAATCCGAGGGCGTGTGCCCGCTCAACTGGTCGCACCGGGTCAGCGCGGTGAGGGCTTGCGTCCAGAGGCCGGCGAGTGCGTCGATATCTGGTTGGTCGAACAATCCGCTCGGCCAGGCCAGTGTCATGGTCAGCACGGCGCCATCGGGGCGGTCCTCGGCCAGAGCAGTGATCTCGAGTGCCTCGGCGGGGTTGGCCGGGTCGACACCCTCACGCAGGGCGCCGATCTGGGCGACAGGTTCCCAGTCGCGTCCGGAGCCCCCGGCGAAGCGGCCGAGGTAGTTGAACAGGATCTGCGGTGAGGTGCCCGCAATCGGCGCGGAGCCGAGATAGCGCAGGGCGCCGTAGCCCAATCCGCGGCTGGGCACACCGCGCAGCTGTTCCTTCACCGATTTCGCCGCGGTGGCCAGCGCTGCCTCGGCGGCCAGGACCTGCTGCCAGTTCAATGGTCCGGGATCGATGCGTACCGGGTAGATCGCGGTGAACCACCCGATGGTGCGGGACAGATCCAGATGGCCGGGTACCAGTTCGGCTTCGCGGCCGTGGCCTTCCAGGTTGAGCACCGTCGCACTGGTGCCCGGCTGCCCGCGATCAGTACGCCACTGTGCCAGCGCCAGCGAGAACGCGGTCAGCAGTACCTCGTTGATGCCGCCGTGGATGGCGGCAGGCACCGACGACAGCAAGGCTGCGCTGACCTCGGTGGGCAACGAGAAGCTCTGGGATCGAACGGTATTCGCTGTGTCGATCGCCGGATCCAGGGCCCGGCGGCCCAGCTCGGGATCGGGGGTGGCCAGCACCGTAGCCCAGTACGACGCTTCCTCGTCGAAGCGTGTCTGCGCCAGGGCGGCCGACCAGCTGCGGAACGACGTCGGCACCTCGTCGAGCTGTACGGCATCGCCTGCCGTGAGCTGCGACCAGGCGCGGGTCAGATCCTCACTCAGGATGCGCCATGAGACCCCGTCGATCACCAGGTGGTGGATCACGAGGAGCAGCTGTCCCGCGGCGTGCGGGGTGTCATACCAGACGGCGCGGAGCATCGTCCCGTCCTCCGGCGCGAGTTCGGCCGCGGCGGCGGTGGTGGCGGCGTCCACATCCGCGGCTGTGAGGCTGCCGGTCCGGCGGGTGAGTGCCGGGGTGGTGCCCTCAGCTGTCTCGGGGACGTGCAGTGCCCAGCCGGCTGCGCCGATGTCGAGCCGGGCCCGGAGCAGGCCGTGGGTCTGGACGACCGCACGAAGTACGCCTTCGATCTGGTCGGCGGTGCAGCCCCGTGGCGTGGCCAGCACCATGGCTTGGTAGAAGTTGGTCAGGGGAGTAGCCGCATCTGCGGTCTCGGCGAGCATGGGGGTCGCCGAGATCTCACCGACCCCGGTATCGGTGGAACGCGCCCCGTCGTCGATGACGGTGGCGACGCCGGCCAGTGCGGCGATGGTGCGGCGCCGGAAGACGTCTCGCGGCGTGAGCTGCAGACCGGCCCGCCGGGCCCGCCCACACAGCGCGATCGACGAGATGCTGTCACCACCGAGGGCGAAGAAATCGTCGTCGACCCCGATCTCACCGTCGATGCCCAGCACCCCGGCGACAACCTCGAGCAACGTCGCCTCAGTGGCGCTGCGCGGAGCGCGGGCTGCCCCGCGGGTGGCCGCCACGGGCTCGGGCAGGGCGGCGACATCGAGCTTGCCGTTGATGGTCAGCGGTAGGGAGTCGACGACGCCGAAGCGGGTCGGCACCATGTACGCCGGCAGGACACCGGCCAGCGCATCGCGTAGGTCGACGACGAACCCTGCCTGGTCCTGCGGCGGCTGTGCGGGAATGACATAGGCGGCAAGCGTTTTCACCGGTGGCGTCGCGGCACTGGTGCGGACCACCACCGCAGCGCGGGCAACGTCGGGCAGGCCGGCCAGCACCGACTCGATCTCGCCGAGCTCCACGCGATAGCCGCGGATCTTCACCTGATCGTCGGCGCGGCCGAGGACGTCGAGATTGCCGTCCGGTCGGCGGCGCACCAGGTCACCGGTGCGGTACATCCGGCCGCCCAAGGTATACGGATCGGCGACCATCGCGTTCGCCGTCAGCCCGGCCCGGTGGTGGTAGCCGCGGGCCAGCCCGGCGCCGGCGATGTACAGTTCGCCGGTCGCGCCGTCGGGTACCGGGCGCAGGGCGCCGTCGAGAACGTAGCCCCGGGTATTCCAGATGGGTTGTCCCACTGTGGGGGTGGCACTGTCATCGGTGCCGCCGCCGAGGGTGTTGATGGTGTATTCGGTGGGGCCGTACAGGTTGTAGGCCGCCGAGGCGGGATGGTCCCGCAGCGTTGTCCACACGGCCTCGCCGACCGCTTCCCCGCCGAGCAGGATCAGCGCCGGCGGGTGAGCACCGGGCGCGTCGAGCAGCCCCGCATCCAGGAGGTGGTGCGCATACGTCGGTGTCACGTTGATGACGTCGACCCGATGCTCATGGCAGTAGGCCACCAGCGCCGGAGCGTCGCGGCGTAGCTCTTCGTCACAGATGTGCACCCGGTGTCCCTCGACAAGCCAGAACAGCTCTTCCCAGGACATGTCGAACGAGAAGGACACCGTGTGCGCCACCGCGATCTGCCCCTCGGTCCCGGCGCGCCGCACCGTGGGTTCGAAGATGGCTTCCCGGTGGTTGAAGTACATGTTGGTCAGCCCCGCATACGCCGTCAGGACACCCTTGGGGCGTCCGGTCGAACCCGAGGTGTAGATGAGATACGCCGGATGCTGCAGCCGCTCCGGCCCCGTGCTGAAGCCGTCCAGCTCTGCCGCGGTCAGCGGCGCGTTGGACGTGGTGGCAACCGCGGACACCGTCTCGGCATCGTCCACGGCGATCACCGCGGCGCCGTGCTCGGCGGCACAACCCGACAACGCGGTGTTCTCCCCGGTGGTGACCAGCAGCACCGGTCGAGCGTCTTCGACGATGGTGCGCAGCCGGTCGATCGGCAGATCCAGTTCCAGCGGCAGATAAGCCGCCCCGGCCCGCAGCACGGCGAACAGCGCCACCACCATGTCCAGCGAACGCGGCAAGGCCAACGCCACAAACGTTTCCGGTGCAGCGCCGTGGGCACGCAGGTACCGCGCGAACTGGGAGACCCGGGCATCGAACTCCCGGTAGGTCAGCTGTTGGGACCCGAATACCACGGCGACGTCGTCGGGGTGCTGCTGAGCCTGTCGGCCCAGCAACTCGGCGATGGTGACCGGCTCGACGGGCTGCGCGGTCGACGACCACCGCTGTTGGAGTTCGGCTTGTCGTCGCGGACCCAGCAGGGCGACCGCGCCCAGCGGGGCATCCGGTGCGGACGCGATGGATTCGAGGACCTCGAGGAGTTGAGCGACCATGTCGCGGGCGCGGTCCTCGTCGATCACCCGGTATTCCAGTTTGACGGTGAGTTCCCGGCCGGGGGTCAACACCCAGGTGAGCGGGAAATGGGTGGTGTCGTGGTAGTCGACGCCGACGATACCGTGGGCGGCCTCCAGGTCGGTGAAGGTGTCGTCGGCGAGGAAGTTCTGCAGCACCAGCAGCGAGTCGAACAGTGCCCGGCCGGAATCGCCTGCGGCACGCTGGATCTGGCCGAGTCCGAGATGGTCGTGTGGCATCAGGGCGATCCGCTGGTCGTTGACGGCCCGCATCGACTCGGCCGCAGCTGATGCCGGCGACAGGTCCACTCGCACCGGGACGGTGTTCAGGAACAGGCCGATGGTCTCGTCGATGCCGACCAGTTCGCCGGGTCGGCCGGCGACCGTGGTACCGAGGACGACATCGGTGGTGCCGGCGTAGTAGCCGGTGACCGTCGCCACGGCGGTGGTGACGACGGCGTTCAGGGTGACACCGAGGTCATCGGCGCAGGCGTGCAGTCGCTCGGTGATCGGTTGCGGTATCGAGACGATGATCCGGCCGGGTTCGGTGTCGGGGCTGGCATCGGGATGCCCGGGTTCCACGCCGCTGGCCAGTGACGGCCCGCTCAGCCCGGTCAGCAGGGTGCCCCACGCCTCGGTCGCCGTAGTGGCTTTCGCGCCTCCGTCCTCGTTGAGCCAGCGCAGATACCGCACCACGAGGTCGCCGTGGGGTTCCACCACGCCGTCGGTGCCGCGAGAGTCGTACAGCGCGAACAATTCCCGCAGCACCAGTTCCCGCGACCAGCCGTCGAACAGCAGGAAGTGATAGGTCAACAGCATCCGGTCGCGCCCGTCCGGTAGGCGGATCAGCGTCAGCCGCAGCAGCGGTGGATGTGCGAGATCGAACGCCGTGGTGCGGTCGACATCGAGAATCCGTTGCACCTCGCAGTGCAGAGGGATGTCGCCGGAGTCGTCGTTGTCACGGAGGTCGATCACGCGGATCTGCGTGCCGGGTGTAGTGGAATCGAGTAGGTGCACCACCTGAACCAGGGCAGAAGTGTCTTCGTCGTCGACGGTGTGGAAACCGGTGCGCAACTGCGGATGGCGTTGCAGGAGGGCGAGGAACGCCTGCTGCATCGCCTCGGGGTCGACCGGGCGGTCGAACTCGAACGCGTTCTGCGCGAGGTAGGTGGCCGAGTCTCCCGAGGAGGTCCCGGTGAGTGTGCTCTGGTAATACACGCCCTGCTGCAGTGGCGACATCGCCAAGATGTCGTCGACCGGTCCGTCGCTCAGGATGGTTTCGATGGCGGACTCGGACAGCCCGGCTGTCTCGAATCGCTCGACGGGGCGGTGCACGATGTCGGTGGGCACCGGCGCCGCACCGATCAGCGCCGCGATACCGATGGCGGTGCGGTGGCGGAAGATGTCTTCGGTGGCCACCCCGAAGCCGGCCCGGGCGAGTCGGCTCGTCAGCCGGATCGCGCCGATGCTGTCGCCGCCGAGGGAGAAGAAGTCAGCGTCCGCGCTCACCTCGCCACGTCCCAGGACCCCGGCCATCATCTCGACGACAACGCGTTGGACGTCATCGGCAGGTGCGACCGTCGTCGTGGGATCGGCAGTTTCGCGCGTGGCCAGCTCGCGCAGAGCCGTGTGGTCACGTTTACCGTTGGGCAGCAGCGGCATCGCGGTCACGCGCTGGATCGAACCCGGGACCAGATGCCGGGGTAACTCGTCGGCGAGCGCTGCCTTCAGTGACGTCAGGTCCTCTGACTCGCTGACCACGAACGCCACCAGTCCGGAATCCAGGCCGAGCACGGCTGCGTCACGCACTCCGCGGAGGCGTGTCAGTGCCTCCTCCACCTCGCCGGGCTCGACCCGGTGGCCGTTGATCTTCAGCTGGTTGTCGGCGCGACCGGCGAATACGATCCGTTCGTCGGCCAACCGTGCGCCCAGGTCACCCGTGCGGTACATGCGGGCACCATCGGGAGCCGCGACGAACCGGGTGGCCGTCAGACCGGGGCGGTGCAGGTAGCCTTGCGCCAGTTGGGTTCCCGAGATGTAGATCTCGCCGATCACGCCGGGCGGCAGTTCCCGCAGGCCGGCATCGAGGATGCGGATGCCGGCCCCGGGGACGACGGTGCCCAGGGTGATGCCCGCGGAGTCGTCGTCCAGTTGATCGCCGGTCAGGACGTCGCCGGTCACCTCGGAGGACCCGTAGGAGTTCACCACGACGGCCCGGGGGCACGCGGTGCGCAGGGCCGCGAGGTGGGCCGGTTCGAGCGCTTCGCCGCTGACGATCCAGCGGCGCAGGGAATTCAGCCTTTCCGGGTGCTCGTCGGCCAGCACCGCCGCCAACGAGGGCACCGCGACCAGCTGGGTCACCTGGTGGCCGTCGATCAGTTCGGCCAGGCGCCGGCCGTCGCGCGCGGCCTCGTCGTCGGCGAGCACCGTGGTGGCGCCGGCGACCAGGCCGGCGAGCAGTTCGGTGGTGCCGTCGATGAATGCCAGTGAGCTCTTGGCCAGCCGTGTTGTGGCAGGCCATTCGATGTTCGCCCAGGTCAGCCGATTGGCAAGTGCACCATGGGTTCCCAGCACCGCCTTGGGTTCACCGGTGGAGCCTGAGGTGTACAGCAGTGATACCGCGTCGAGTGGGCTGACGTCCACGGGTTGCAATTCCACTGCCACAGAGCTGATCTCGGCAGAGCTCACCTGCGCGGTGTCGACCGGGATCAGGCCGGCCAGGGCGGCGCTGCCGTCCTGGCCGAGAACAATCGCGCGGGGACGCGCGTGCGCCAGCATGAACTCGATCCGTGCTCGCGGGTAGGACAGGTCGACGGGAAGGTAGACCGCACCGGCGGCGATCGTCGCCCACAGCGCGGCCACCAGATCGGCGGACCGCGGCAACGCCAGCGCGACGATGTCGCCGCGGCGCACCCCCGCGTCGGCCAGTCGGGTGGCCAGCGCTGCGGCCCGGGCCTGTAGTTGACCGAATGTCAGTGCGCCGCCAAGGGATACCAGTGCGGTTTCGGCACCGTGAGCGTCGGCGGCCGCGGCCAGCAGCGCGGTCACGGTGGTCTCGAGCTGGGTCTGGGTCTGGGTCTCGATGTCGGCGGTCGCGGGTCGCACCGGTTGCCGCGCCAAGTCCGGCGTCGCGCAGGTCATGGACGGATCGGCGGCAACAGCCCTCAGCACGTCGACGAAGGCCGCCGCCACGGTATCGGCGAACAGGTCGCTGATCTGCTCGCGGTTGTTGGTGACGGTGACGGTGACGGTGTCGTGCACGGCGATCATGACCGTCACCGGGTAATGCGGCGCCTCGATGACGTCGATGTCGCCTAGGGTCAGGTTGCGCACGGAATGGGTACGGGCGCCGAAGTTCTCGATCACCACCAGCGAGTCGAACAGCTCGCCGACACCAGCGATCTGGTGGGCTTCCACCAGCGGCAGGTGGTGGTGCTCGATGACCTCGGCTTCGGCGGCCGCCAACCGCGAGGCGACTGCGGTGGCGGTGTCGGACGGCGCCCAGGTGACGCGCACCGGCACGGTGTTGACCAGGAGTCCGACCATCGACTCGATACCGGCGAGGTCGCCGCCACGTCCCGAGACCACGGTGCCGAAAACGACGTCATGGAGTCCGGTGAGCCGGCCGACTGTCACGCCCCAGGCGGTGTGCAGCAGGGTGGCCACACTCACCGACGCCTGTGCGGCAGCAGAAGCCACCTCACCACGGGTGGCAGCGTCGGAGGTCCTGCTACCGAATCCGCGGCGGGCGCCGCGAACTCCGCCATCTGCCGCAGTGAGGCGAGTGGGTTCGGCGACACCGTCGAGCACCGCCGTCCAGGCGGCGCGGTCAGCGGCACGGTCTTGCGGGCTGCGATTGTGCTGCCAGTCGACGAATCGAAGGAATTGTGGAGCGGCACCGTCGAAATCGGACCCGGTGTAGGCGGTCAGCAGATCGTCGAGCACCAGCGGCACCGACCAGCCGTCGGCGACGATGTGGTGCACCGTCTGGATCATCGTGTGCACGTCGTCGCTGCGCCGCACCAGGGTGTAGCGGGTCAGCGGCGGGTTGCCCAGGTCGAATCGCCGGTCCCGCTCGTACTGTGCCCGCTGAGCGATGACGGAAGCGATCGCGTCGGGATCCGGGCGGTCACGAGCATCGACGTAGTCGAAGTCGGGGGGAATGGGGGAGGCGAACACCGCGACCGGTGTGCCGTCCCCGACGGTGGTGAAGGCCGCCGACAGCGCGCGGTGGCGAGCCACCACGGTTTCGGTGGCGAGCTGGAACCGCTCGATGTCCAGCGGTCCGGTGATGTCGACCAGCTGCTGCACCACATACGGATCGGTCTGGCGGTTGAATGTCGAGTGGAAATAGATGCCCTGCTGGGTGGAGGTCAGCGGCACGACGTCGACCAGTCCGGGGTATCGGTCTTCGAGATCGCGGACATCGCCGGCGTCCAGGGTGACTCGGCTGAAGTCCGAGACGCTGTGTCCCTGTACGTCCTCGTCGGCCGACATCGCCGTCAAGAGGTCAACCCAGCAACTCGCCAGTCGGTTGACCTCGGACTCGGACAGCACACCCGACGGCCAGCTGAAGGTCGCCCTCAGCACCGTGCCTCCGGGGCGCGAGACGGCCTCGGCATTGACCTCGAGCAACCGTGGCAACGGCATGGCCGGATCCCGGTCCTCGAACACGGCGGCGGCGTCATCGGCTGAAGCGTCGTCGGCTGAAGCGTCGTCGGCGAAGGCCCACGGCCGGTCGCCGGTATCGAATCGGCCGAGGTAGTTGAACAGCACCTGAGGTGCGGCCGTGAGGGCCTCGGCGTCACCGAGGTAGCGCAGCGCGCCGTAGCTGAGCCCGTGGGAGGGCACCGCCCGCAGCTGGTCTTTGACCGATCGCACCGCCGCACCGAGTTCAGAACCGCCGGATATCGCTGCCTGCCAGTCGAATTCATCATCGTGGAGGGCGACCGGGTACAGCGTGGTGAACCAGCCGACGGTCGAGGACAGATCGACGTCACCGACCTGCTGGCCTTCCCGGCCATGGCCTTCCATCTCGACCAACAGCGTGGCGTCCTCGGTGCGCCATTGGCGCAGCGCGAGATACAGGGCCGCGACCAGTGCGTCGTTGACGTGACCATGGATCCGGTGGGGGACCGCGGTCAAGATGGTGGCGCTGACCGCCGCGGGCACTTCGATCGTGAGCCTGGCCTCGGTGGCGACGGTATCGAGGTTCGGATCGAGCGGTCGGTCACCCCAGGGCGTCTGCGTGGTGGCGCAGGTCCGTTGCCAGTAGGCGAGATCGGGGTCGAACACGCCGGCGGTGGCTACGGTGGTGAGCTGGTGTGCCCACGAGCGCCATGAGGTCTCCTCCTCGGGCAACGCGGCGGGTTCGCCGCCGTGGACGGCCAGCCGGTAGGCCGTGGCGATGTCCTCGGCCAGGATGCGCAGCGAGACACCGTCGACGACGATGTGATGGGCGATCACCACGAGTCGTCCGGATTCCGAGGGTCGCCGGACCCAGCCGAATCCGATCATCGTGCCTGCGGCGGGATCGAGGGCCGAGACCAGGTCGTCCCGCAGGTTCTGCAGCGCCGCGGGGAGGTCGCCGTCCCGGGCCTCGACGGTGGTCAGGTGGATGGGCGGGGCGCCGGCGGGAATGGTGAGCGAGGCCGCGGTCGCGCCGGTCGACGCCCAGAGCACCGGGTGGCGGCCCAGCACCGCTGCCAGCGCGCCACGAAGAGCGTCTTCGTCGAGGTCCCTGGGTGTCACCAGCGCCATGCCCTGGTAGAAGCCGTCGAGCACCGATGCCCCGGCGGCGCTGTCGTCGACGGTGTCGAGCCAGTGCAGGATGGGGGTACCTGCGGCCTGCCCGGTCTTCGTGACGGCATCGACGGGGCGCTCCGCGGCGGACTCGGCAAGCAAGGGCGCCAGCAGTTCTGCGGTGCGGTGGGCGAACATGTCCCGGGGCCGCAGCACATACCCCTGGCCCCGGACCCGGCTGACCACCCGGATCGCCACGATGCTGTCGCCGCCGAGACCGAAGAAATCCTCGTCGACACCCACGGTGTCGAGGTCGAGCGCGTCAGCGAAGGCCTGGCACAACACCTTCTCCCGTGGGGTCCGTGGTGCGGTCGCGGTCCGGGGGCCGGACAGGTCCGGCGCCGGGAGCGCGCCTCGATCGGTCTTGCCGTTGGCGGTCAGGGGAACGCGGTCCAAGCCGACGAACAACGTCGGCACCATGTACTCGGGCAACCGGGACTGCGCCCAGGTGGCGATATCACCATGCAGTACGGCGTCATCGACGGCGCCGCCCTCGGTCACCAGATAGCCGACGAGATGATCGGCGCCGGCATGGGTGTGGACGTTCACCACCGCTTGCCGGACCGCGGGATGATCGGCCAGTTGCGACTCGATCTCCTCCAGTTCGATGCGCCTGCCGCGAATCTTGACCTGGTTGTCGGCGCGTCCGAGGAACTCGAGGGACCCGTCGACAGTCCAGCGGGCCAGATCGCCGGTCCGGTACATCCGGGAACCGTTGTCGCCGAAGGGGTTCGCCACAAAGCGTGCCGCCGTCAGCGATGAGGCGTTGACGTAGCCACGCCCCAGCAGGAAGCCGGCGGCGTACAGCTCACCGCCCACCCCGGGCGGCACCGGACGCATGTCGTCGTCGAGCACGTACAACTGTGTATGCGGGTTGGGCCGCCCGATCGAGGTGGCGATGCGTTCGGCGCTGTCGCGGTAGATCACATGGGACACCCCGATCGTGGCCTCGGCCGGGCCGTAGCCGTGGTACAGCGTGGTGCTCAGCTGGCGGCGGAACCGCGTGAACAGGCCCGGGGTGAGTACCTCGCCGCCGCACCACACATGCCGCAGCGACTCCAAGGAGCTGCGGGCGCCGTCTTCCTGGCCCAGCCGGTCGAGCTCCAGCAGGGTGTCGAGCATCGAGGACACCAGGTACACGAACGTCACCCGCTGGGTCCGGATCAGATCCAGGAGGTACTCGGGGTCCTTTTCGCCATCGGGTTCGGCCACCACCACCCGGCCGCCGCTGACCAGTGGCAGCAGGATTTCGTTGACCGAGATGTCAAAAGACAGTGGGGCTTTGAACAGTGAGGCGTCATCGTCACCGAAGAGCAGGATCTGGTCGCGCT
This sequence comes from Mycobacterium sp., assembly GCA_040512325.1. Classification (GTDB taxonomy): domain Bacteria; phylum Actinomycetota; class Actinomycetes; order Mycobacteriales; family Mycobacteriaceae; genus Mycobacterium. The sequence continues at coordinate 20,600 of JBEVFK010000144.1, forward strand.
GCCACTGCAGACGTTCGGCGATGGCGTCGTGCCGGATCATCGCTCCTTTGGGCTTGCCGGT
>JBEVFK010000145.1:0-23933 GCA_040512325.1 Mycobacterium sp.
GCGATGGCCATCCACGAGATGAAGACGTAGAAGATGCCGACGCCCAGCACGCTGATCATGGTGGCGCGCGGGATGATCTTCTTCGGGTCCTTGGACTCCTCGCCGTACATGGCCGTCGACTCGAAGCCCACCCAGGACCAGAACGCGAAGAACAGTCCGAGGCCGGCGCTGGCGCCCGCGACAGCGGCCGGCGTGAACGCACCGATCGGATTGAGCGTCTCGGCCACGGCGAAGCCGGTCTCGGGATTGCCACCCTTGAACAGCACGGCCAACGCGCCCAGCGACAGCATGAAGATCTCGGTCACCAGGAAGACACCGAGCACCTTGGCGGTGAGGTTCACGTCGAAGTAGGTGAGGATGCAGTTGAGCACCAGCATCAGGATCGCGGGGATCAGCCAGGGCACCGTGATGTCGAACTGGGTGAGCGCGAAGTCCTGGAAGAAGTACGCGAAGATGCCGATCAGCGACCCCTCGAACACGATGTAGGCCATGGTGATGATCACGCCGCTGGCCATGCCCATGACGCGGCCAAGCCCGTGGGAGATGTAGCCGTAGAACGCGCCCGTGGTGGTGATGTGTTTGGCCATGGTCGCGTAGCCGATGGCGAACAGGCCCAGCACGATCGTGGCGACCAGGTAGCCCGCCGGCGCGTGTGAGCCATTTCCGAACCCGACGGCGATCGGTACGTTTCCGACCATCGCCGTGATGGGCGCGGCCGTCGCCACCGCCATGAAGATGACGGCCATGGTGCCTACGGCGTTGCGCTTGAGCCGTTGGACACCCGCCCCTGTGTTTTCGTCGCGCGATACCACTTGATCGGTCATCGGTGGAGCTACCTTCCATGCAGAAAGAGGGCGTGCGGTGTGGCCCCCCAGCCACAGTGAACCTGCCTATATTGGCACCCTCGAACGCATTGCGGCGGTGAATGCAATTCCTGCGCGTGGCCTTCCGCGCGTCCGATCGGGCGCTCGAAGAAATGTCTTGACCTCAAGAGTGCTTCAGGTTGCACCGTGGAGTTATCCAGCCGGCTCAGGTCCGGCTAACACCACCACCGAGGAGCAACACCATGCGACAGATCCGCGCCGACCTGTGGGAAACCCGTACCGACAGCCCCTTTCCCGGCCTGACCACCCACGCCTACCTGTGGACCGGCGGGCCGGACGGCAACGTGCTGTTCTACTCGACAGCCACCGACGCCGACTTCGACGAACTCGACGAGTTGGGCGGAGTGCGCCACCAGTACCTGTCCCATCGCGACGAAGCAGGGCCGATGCTCGCCGCGATCCAGCAGCGGTTCGGCGCTCGGCTTCATGCACCGGGGGCCGAACGCGCCGAGATCAGCGCACACGCTCCCATCGACGTAGCACTCGAGCACCGGCACGTCGACGAGAACGGCATCGAGGTCATCCCCACCCCGGGCCATACGCCGGGCAGCACCTGCTATCTGCTGACAGGGGTCGACGGCCTGCGCTACTTGTTCACCGGTGACACCATCTTCGAAGGCGACGACGGCCGGTGGGCGGCGGGCTACATCCCGCCGATCAGTGACGCCGATAGTTTGGCGCAGAGCCTCCGACTGCTGCGCACCCTCACACCGGACGTCGTGATCAGCAGCGCCTTCCCCAGCGACACCGCCGTGCACGAGCTCGAAGGCTGGGCCGATCGTGTGGACCAGGCCTCCGCAGGGCTGTTTGCCAAGAGCTGACCAGAAATCCGCCCGGGCGGGAATATCCGTGGCAGTCCACACCAACACGCTGACGGATGCCGGAAACAACAGGATAAATACTGCCAGGTGACAACCAATTACTGCCAACGGAATTAATCGCCACGGCCTGCTGGTTTGTACTTTCGGATAGGTACGGACCCCTCCCGGACCCACCATTCACCTGTGAGCCGCGACCAGCGCGCCGCGCTTCGCATGCTGCAAAGACGAAGAACGAAAGAAGACGATCATGAAGAAGCTCGGATTTGCCACATTGATTGCAAGCGCGTTCGCCGCCGGCCTCGTCGGCCTGGCCGCCCCCGCCCTGGCCGCCCCCAGCGGCGTCACCGGCGCCGAGGACACCATCAGCTCGCTGGAAGCCGAAGGCTACGACGTCATCGTCAACCGCCTCAGTGAAGTACCGCTGGCCCAGGCCAACGTCGTCTCGGTCGGCCGCGGCCAGACCTTCCTGCACTCGGTCTCCAACGCCAACAACGACGCCGACAAGCTGTACGGACCCGTTCCGCGCAACACGGTGTATGTGAACGTGCGGTAATCACCGCCACGAACCAGGGGCACACATCCTTTCCGGGTCCACCCGGGGATTGTGCCCCTTTTCGTGTGCTGACTACATTGCGTCCATGACCCGAGCCGCAGGCGTGGGCCGGTTCGCGCCGAGCCCGTCGGCCGACCTCCACATCGGCAATCTGCGCACCGCGATGCTCGCGTGGCTGTTCGCCCGCTCGAGCGGGCGGCGCTTCCTGCTGCGCGTCGAGGACCTCGATGACCGCAGCAACCCCGACATCGGGGCCCGCCAATTAGAAGACCTGGCCGCCGTCGGCGTCACCTGGGACGAGGCACCCGAGTACCAGAGCGCCCACCCCGCCCGCTACGACGCCGTGATCGCCCGACTCGAAGCGCTCGGCCTGGTGTACGAATGTTATTGCAGCAGAAGAGAAATCCAGCAGGCGCCGCGCGCACCACACGCCCCGGAGGGAGCCTACCCGGGCACCTGTCGCAACCTGTCCGACGCCGAGCGCGCCGAGCGCCGTGCCGGCCTGAGGCCGCCGGCGCTGCGACTGCGGTCCGACACCTCCCTCTACACCGTCACCGACATCCTGCACGGCTCCTACACCGGAATGGTCGACGATCTGGTGCTGCGCCGTGGGGACGGCGTCCCGGCCTACAACTTGGCGGTTGTGGTCGACGACGCCGCCCACGGCGTCGACCAGGTGGTCCGCGGTGACGATCTGTTGTCGTCGTCGCCGCGTCAGGCGTACCTGGGTGCGCTGCTGGGATATCCCCCGGTGACGTACGCCCATGTCCCGCTGGTGCTCAACGTCGAAGGCAAGCGACTGGCGAAACGGGACGGCGCGGTGACGCTGTCCGACATCGGGGTGGTGGCGGCGCTCGCGCAGATCGCGGCGTCCCTGGGCTTCGCCGCGACGACGGTCGAGGCCATGCTCGCCGAGTTCGATCCGGCGCGGTTGCCACGGGAGCCGTGGGTATACAAGCCGATGTGAGCAGAACCCTTGGCCAGCTCTCAGCCAGTTGTTAGGTTCCGCCGGTGACTTACTACTTCCGACGGGCGCTGCTCGCGATGGTGCTGCTTGCCGCACTGTTGACCGCAGCCTGCGGCTCGAGCCAGAACGGAGCCGACAGCCCCGCTGCCTCCGGTGTGCTCCGGGTGGGCACCGAGGGCACCTACGCGCCGTTCAGCTATCAGGATCCGGCCACCGGGCAGCTCGCAGGCTACGACGTCGACGTCGCCAATGCCGTGGGCGAACGGCTCGGCAAGACAGTCGAATTCGTGCAGACACCGTGGGATTCCATCTTCGCCGCCCTCGAGGCCAACCGGTTCGACGTCGTGGCCAACGAAGTCACCATCACCCCCGAGCGGCAAGCCAAATACGACCTGTCCGACCCCTATTCGGTGGGTGAGGGTGTCATCATCACTCGCACCGACGACGACACCATCACGTCGGTGGAGGATCTCAAGGGCAAGATCGCCGGCGCGACGGTCACCAGCAACTGGGCTCAGGTCTCCCGCGACGCCGGCGCCACGCTGGAACCCGTGGAGGGCTTCACCCAGGCGATCACCCTGCTCAACCAGGGCCGCGTCGACGCTGTGGTCAACGACAGCATCGCCTTCCACGCCTACCAGTCCGAGACCGACGATCAGTCGGTCAAGATCGCCGCGACCATCGGGGAGAAGAGCGAACAGGGTTTCGCGGCCCGCAAGGACAGCGGTCTGCTGCCCGAGCTGAACAGGGCGCTCGCGGAGCTGAAGGCCGACGGCACCCTGACGTCGATCTCGGAGAAGTACCTGAACGCCAACGTCACCGGCGCTCCGGAAGCCGGCGGCGCCGCGGCCGGCGGCCGGTCCGTGTGGGCGCTCATCGGTGAAAACCTCTGGCCGCTGGCCAAGGCCGCCATCACGGTCACCATTCCGCTGACCCTCATCAGCTTCGTGATCGGGCTGGCGATCGCGCTCGTGGTGGCGCTGGGCCGGTTGTCCAAGAACGTCGTCGTCTCGAACATCGCCCGGTTCTACATCTCGGTGATCCGCGGTACCCCACTGCTGGTGCAGCTGTTCATCATCTTCTTCGCTCTCCCGCAGATCGGGATCAAACTCGAGCCGTTCCTCGCCGCGGTCATCGCGTTCAGCCTCAACGTCGGTGGTTACGCCGCGGAGATCATCCGCTCGGCCATCCAGTCCATCCCGAAGGGACAGTGGGAAGCGGCCGAGACCATCGGTTACCACTACGTCGGCGCGCTGCGCCGGATCATCCTGCCGCAGGCCGCCCGGGTGGCGGTACCGCCGCTGTCGAACACCTTGATCTCTCTGGTGAAAGACACGTCGCTGGCGTCGACGATCCTGGTGACCGAACTGCTGCGCACCGCCCAGGTGGCCGCGGCGCCGACGTTCGAGTTCTTCGCCCTCTACGGCACGGCCGCGGCGTACTACTGGGTGATCTGCCTGGTCCTCTCGTTCGGCCAGAACCGCCTCGAAGAACGACTGGAAAGGCACATCGCGCGATGAGCACTGACAACATCGAATACCGAGTCACCGCCGAGGGCGTGAAGAAGGCCTTCGGCGACAACGAGGTGCTCAAGGGCGTCTCGTTCACGGTGCAGCGCGGAACGGCGACCGCCATCATCGGGCCGTCGGGGTCGGGCAAGACCACGTTGTTGCGCACGCTGAACGCCCTCGACCGCGCCGATGCCGGCGTGATCCGCGTCGACGACGTCGAGATCGACTTCGCCAAGCCGACCCCCAAACCCGAGGTGCGCAGGTTCCAGTCCCGCAGTGGCTTCGTGTTTCAGGGGCACAATCTGTTCCCGCACAAAACGGTGTTGCAGAACGTCATCGAGGGACCGGTGATCGTGCAGAAACGGCCCAGAGACGAGGCCGTCGCCGAGGCCGAGGTGCTGCTCGACCAGGTCGGGTTGGCCGCCAAGAAGGACCAGTACCCGTATCAGCTCTCCGGCGGCCAGCAGCAGCGTGTCGGCATCGCCCGGGCGCTGGCACTCAAGCCCAAGCTGGTGCTCTTCGACGAGCCGACGTCGGCACTGGACCCCGAACTCGTCGGCGAAGTGCTCTCGGTCATCAAGGATCTGGCCGTCGATGGCTGGACCCTGGTGATCGTCACCCACGAAATCCAGTTCGCCAAACAGGTTTCCAATCAAGTGCTGTTCACCGACAAGGGCATCATCCTGGAGCAGGGTTCCCCTGAGCAGGTCATCGGCGACCCGAAGGAAGAGCGCACCAAGCAGTTCCTGCAGCGGATCCTCAACCCGCTGTAGGTCTTGCCTTGGCGGCTGGTCGCCACCTCAGTCAGATCCGCACCTCTGCGGAAGGGATGCTCTTCTGGCGCGCGTCATGACCTCATGACACTGCGTGAAAGGGGTCGCCTCCGAGCTCCCCGAGAGCTGCGCGAGCGCTCAAGCTTGTACGTATTCCGACGGCGTGTCGCGGACAAACTCGCGCGCTCCCGGGGACTGGGTGCGACAGTGTGCTGCATGCCGGGACCAACCAGCGCGCAAGCGGATGTCGTCATCGTCGGAGCGGGTCTGTCGGGGATGATCGCCGCCCGCAAGGTACTGGAAGCCGGTCTCACACCGCTGATCCTGGAGGCCGACGACCGCGTCGGTGGTCGCATTCTCACCGAGGAGGTACTGCCGGGAGTGCCTGTGGAACTCGGCGCGCAATGGATCGGCGACACCCACGAGCGGATGTTCCGGCTGGCGGCCGAACTCGGGGTGGAAACCTACGCGCAGTACGACCAGGGCGAGACGTCCTATGAGCTCGACGGTTCAGGAGTGTTGCGGGAGAACGAGTTTCACACCCGCTACAGCGCCGAGCTGGGTGAGCTGGAGAAGGTGCTGCGCCGTCTCGACGACCTGGCGGCCGAAGTCCCCGTCGACGAGCCGTGGCTGGCGCCGCGCGCCGACGAGTGGGACGTGATGACCGCAAGCAATTGGTATGACGCCCAAGGGCTCTCCCCCGTCGCCCGCACGCTGCTGGAGATCTGTACCGTCGGCATTCTGGCGGTGCCTACGGTCGAGGTGTCGTTCCTGCATCTGCTGTTCACGATTCAGACCTGCGGGGTGACGGCCGAGCTGTTCGCCGAATCCGAAGGCGGCGCCCAGACCACCCGGTTCGTCGGCGGCACCAGCGAGATCCCGCGTCGGCTGGCCGCGCTGATCACCGATCACATCGTGCTCAATGTGCCGGTACAGCTGATCGAGCACTCGGCCGACAGCGTTGTGGTGCACTGCCGCGGAGGTCTGGTGGTGCGCGGACGTCGGGTGATCGTCGCGATCTCACCGACGCTGGCCGGCCGCATCATGTACGACCCGCCGCTGCACGGCGAGCGCGATCAGCTGACCCAGCGGATGCCGAACGGCTCGGCGATGAAGGCGTTCTTCGTCTATGACGAACCGTTCTGGCGCGCCGACGGTCTCAACGGTCAGCTGATCTCCGATATCGGTCCGGCCCGGATGTCCAACGACACCTGCATCCCCGGCGACGACCACGGGGTGATTCTGCTGTTCCTGGAGGGCGAGCAGGCCCGGGTTCACGGTCGCCTGCCGGTGGAGCAGCGCCGCGAGCTCCTGACCGCGGAACTGGTGCGCCACTACGGCAGCAGGGCGGCGCACCCGGAGTTCTACATCGACGGCGAATGGTCGGAGCGGCAGTGGACCCGCGGCTGCTACAACGCCAACCACGGTCCGCACGTGTGGACCACCTACGGCCATGCCCTTTCGGATCCCATCGGCACCATCCACTGGGCCTCCACCGACACGGCGACCTTCTGGAGTGCCTACATGGAAGGCGCGGTGGACGCCGGTGAGCGGGCCGCCGCCGAGGTGATCGCCGAGCTGGTCCGTTAGATCGCGACCGGCAGCGTCGCGAGGCCGCGCAAGGTCAGGTTCGGCTTGTACTCGAGTGCGCCGTCGATGCACGCGTGCGGGAAACGGGCCGTCACCTTCGTCAGCGCCAGCTGGGCTTCCAATCGGGCCAGCGGGGCGCCAAGACAGAAGTGGGGACCGTGCCCGAAGCCCAGGTGTTTGATGGTGCCGCGGTCAGGGTCGAAGACCTCGGGTCGGGCGAAGCTGCGCGGATCCCGTTGTGCCGCAGCCAGAAGCAGCATCGCGGTGTCCCCCTTCGGGATGGTCACACCACCGACCTCGATGTCCTCGGTGGCGATCCGGGCGGCGAGCTGCACGGGCGGGTCATAACGCAGCGTCTCTTCGATGACGACGGCGGCCCGGGTCGGGTCGGCGGCCAGCGCCGCCCACTGCTGCGGGTCGCGCAACATCGCCAGGCTCGCATTGGCGATCAGGTTCACCGTGGTCTCATGGCCGGCGATCAGCAGCAGGTTGCAGGTGGCGACGATCTCGTCCTCGGTGAGCTGGTCACCGTCCTCCTCGGCGGCGATCAGCCGCGACATCAGGTCTTCGCCCGGTTCTCTGCGGCGTTGTGCGATCAGATCGCGCAGGTACCGCCGCAGCCACAGTCCGGCCTGCAGCCGCTCGTCGAAATCGTCGGGAATCGCGCCGGTGAAGGTGATGAAAGGATCCAGAGAACGCGCCAATAGTGCTGAGGCATGGGAGAATTCGGGCTCGTCTTCCAGTGGCACGCCCAGGAGACGGCAGATCACCGCCACCGGCAGCGGGTAGGCCAGGTCGGCGACGACGTCCATCTCCCCCGTCACCTTGTCCAGCAGATCATCGACGAGCGTGGCGATCTCCGGCTCCAGGGCCTTGATCACCTTGGGCGCGAACGCTTTCTGCGCCAACTTGCGCAGCCTGGTGTGATCGGGCGGGTCCAGGAACAGAAAGCCGGGCGCGCCGAAGGGTCGCGGCTGCTCGCCGTTGGCGATCGCCCGCTGGGCGACCGTGGACTTGAGCCGGTCACTGGCCGAGGCCGGATCACGGAGCACGTCGAAGCAGTCGTCGAACCGGGAGAACACCGTCAGGTTCATCTCGGGCAGCAGCATCGGCCCGCGGTCGCGGATGTCGCCGTACAGCGGGTAGGGGTCGGCCCGATTGCCCGGGTCGAGCAGCCGCACCAGCAGCTCCTGGGATTCCGCGGGTGCACCGGCCATCTTCTTATTGTGCACGCGTCGAAGAACAGGCTGGTCAGCTGCCGTAGTAGCGCCCCAGGGTGTGCTCACGCAGCTCGTTGAACTCGCCGTTGCCGATCGACGCCCGGATCTGATCGACCAGCCGGACGATGAACCGCTCGTTGTGGATGGTGCACAGCGTCGAGGCCAGCATCTCCTTGGCCTTGAACAGGTGCCGCAGGTAGGCCCGGGTGTAATTCGCGCAGGTGTAACAGTCGCACTCGTCGTCGATGGGGGTGAAGTCGCGTTTGTAGCGTGCGCCGGTGAGGTTGTAGCGCCCCGTCACCGAGTAGACGGCGGCGTTGCGGGCCACCCGGGACGGTGACACGCAGTCGAAGGTGTCGGCGCCGGCTTCGACGGCGGCGAACAGGTCGTCGGGCTCGCTGATGCCGAGCAGGTGTCGGGGCTTGTCCTCAGGCAGCTCGTCGGTGACCCAGCCGACGATGGTGGCCAGGTTCTGCTTCTCCAGCGCGCCGCCGATGCCGTACCCGTCGAAGCCCCGACCCTCCGCGTCGACCAGACTCACCAGCCCGCGCGTCGCCTGCCTTCGCAAATCCTCGTACTGGGCCCCCTGCACCACCCCGAACAGGGCTTGACTCGGCTTGGTCGACCGTTCGATCTCCAGGCGCCGGTGTTCGGCAAGGCAGCGGACCGCCCACTGCTGGGTACGCGCCACCGAGGACTCCTGGTAGCCGCGCGTGTTCACCAGGGTGGTCAGCTCGTCGAACGCGAAGATGATGTCGGCACCGAGCTGATGCTGGATCTGCATCGACTTCTCCGGGGTGAACCGGTGGGTCGAGCCGTCCAGGTGCGAGGTGAACGTCACACCGTCGTCGTCGACACGGGCGAGGCGATCCTTGCCTTCGGCGATGATGTCGTCGGACTGGACCCGGTTGGCATCCATGGACAGCACCTTGCGGAACCCGGCGCCCAGTGACAGCACCTGGAACCCGCCACTGTCGGTGAATGTGGGGCCACTCCAGTTCATGAAGGTGCCCAGCCCGCCGGCCTCGTCGACGATGTCGGATCCCGGCTGCAAGTACAGGTGATAGGCATTCGCCAGCACCGCTTGGGCACCAAGATCTTTCATGGTCTCGGGCAACACCGCTTTGACTGTCGCCTTGGTGCCCACCGCGATGAACGCGGGGGTCTGGATGTCACCGTGCGGAGTGTGGATCACTCCGGTGCGGCCACGTTGCCCAGGCAGGTCGTCGCGCACCGAGAAGAAGCCGTCCGTCACAGCAGGTATTCAACACTGAATACGGAGATGCCACGAACGCCGGACTTCAGCGGCGGCGTCTCGCTACATTCTTCGGGTGAACAACGGAGTGTGTGCACTGACCACCGCAGCCTTGCTGCTGGCGACGGCGGTGGGGTGCTCGAGTCCCGACGAGGAGCCGCTGCCGCCCGGTGCGCTGGCACCGGGGACGGCCGCCATCACCATCAACGATCAGGACCTCGGCGAGGTCACCGCCGTGGGATGCACGTCGGCGGGGCCGCTGATGACGATCACCACCGGCACCGACACCACCGGGAGCACCTCGGTGGTGTCCAATGCGGACGGTTTGGCCGCCCAGTCGGTCTACATCCGCGATCTCGGCGGCTTCACCGGGAGCTACAACCTCGATCTCGGCGGCGACGCCGACGTGGAATTGACGGGCAACACCTACTCCATCACCGGCAGCGCCGACGGCTTCGAGACCGAGAATCCCAGCTTTCGGAAGCAGGGCACGTTCGAGATCAAAGTCGCCTGCTGACGCCGGCTCTGCACGATACTGCTGTGAGTTCCGCCGATGCTGACGGAGCACAACACAAAGGAGAAACACTGGTGAAGCGAGCCTTAGTAGTCGCCCTGAGCGGTGCGGCGATCCTGGTCGGGGGACTGGCCGGCTGCTCGAGTGACAAATCTGCCGAAGAGAACGCCACCTCGGCCACCGAGAGCGTCGAGAGCGGGGCGAGCTCCGCCACCAGCGTCATCACCTCGGCCACCGACGCCGCCAAGGGCAACCCGCCCCCCGGCGCCGCCACCCTCACCATCGACGGCCAGGAGCAGAACGTCGAGGGCCAGTCCGTGTGCACCAACCTCGGCGGCAACATCCAGATCGCGATCGGCAATGCCACCGGCGGCATCGGCGCGCAGGTCACCGACGCCGATCCGCCCGTCGTCAAGCAGGTCGGGCTGGGCAATGTCGGCGGCGCCGTGTTGGGTTTCGCCGAAGGGGTTCCCGGCGGCGAAGCGTCCGCCGAGAAGGACGGAAACACCTACAAGATCACCGGCAGCGCCACCGGCGTCGACATGGCCAACCCGTTGCAGCCCGTGACGAAGCCCTTCGAACTGGCGGTCACCTGCCCCTAGCAGTCTCGCAGCGCGTCGAGGAGTCGGTCCAGGACAGGAAGCTGGCCTTTGAGCAGCTTCGTCCTGGCCACCTCGACGGTCACCCACGCGACCCGGTCCACCTCCGGGAAGGTCTGCATCCGCCCCGACCTGGGCGGCCATTCCATCTCGAAGGTGTTGCTCCGGGAGTCGGTGATGTCCAGGTCGGCGCACACGGCGAAGACCGTCACCACCTTGCCGCCGGCCTGCCGCACCTCCCCCAGTTCGAGGCGCGGCCCGGCCGGCGGCGCCAGCCCGAGCTCCTCGGTGAATTCGCGCTGGGCCGCTGCCCAGGGATCCTCACCAATGAGGTACTCGCCCTTGGGAATCGACCACGCACCGTCATCTTTACGGGCCCAGAAGGGACCACCCGGGTGCGCGATCAGGACCTCCGTAGCGCCGTCACCGACGCGGTAGAGCAGCAGACCCGCACTGAGTTTCGGCACACCGCAACTCTAGGCCCCGACGGCGCGCTCCAGATCCTTGAGCGAATCCTCCAGGTGCCCGAGCAGTCGTTGCAGGTGCGGCACGCTGCGTCGGCAGCCCACGAGACCGAAGTCCAGGTTCTCGCCGTTGTTGGCCATGGTGATGTTCAGCGCCTGCCCGTCCAGTGCGATCGAGAACGGATAGTTTCCGTTGAGCCGAGACCCGTTCCAGTACAAGGGTTTCAGCGGGCCTGGCACGTTGGAGATGACGATGTTGAACGGTGGCCGGGTGTTCGACACGTAACCGGGCACCATCGACAAACCCAGCGGCGCGATGTTGAGCGCCGACAACGCAAGTGCCTGCGACCGCGGCAGTTCGGCGAACACCTTCTTGTTGGTGCGCATGGAGTCGGCGATCACGGTCAGGCGTGTGGCGGGGTCCTCGACATCGGTGGCGAGGTTGCACAGGATCGCGCCCACCTGATTGCCGCCCGAGTCCGAGGTGCCGTCGTCGTCGCCGCGCATGCTGACCGGCACCATGGCGATCAGGGGCTTGTCGGGAAGATCGCCGTGTTCGACGAGATATGACCGCAGGGCTCCCGAGCACATCGCCAGGATCGCGTCGTTGACCGTGACGTCGGCGGCAGCCTTGACAAGCCGGATGCGCTCCAGTGGCCAGGACTGCGCAGCGACCCGGCGGGCGCCGCCGATGTTGACGTTGAACATCGTCTTCGGGGCGGCGAACGGCAGGGTCAGTTGCTGTTCGAACAGTGCGGACCGCGCCAGGTTCAGCGTCGAAGGGATCAGGCTCGCAAGAGATCCCGCGGTACCGGCGATGGCGGAGAGCCCGGGAAGCGACAGCAGACCGCCCGGCGACTCGGCCACGGGCCGACTGCTCCGTTTGCGGGGCGGCAGGTCCCACGGCACCCGTACGACGGTGTCGGAGGGGTCCTCGCTCAAGGTGCGCTCGGTGAGTTTGAGCGCCGAGACCCCGTCGATGAGCGAATGGTGCACCTTGGTGTAGACGGCGAAGCGGCCGTCGTTGAGTCCCTCGATGAGGTAGGCCTCCCACAGCGGGCGATGCCGGTCCAGTAGCGTCCCGTGCACACGGGAGACCAGCTCGAGGAGGTCGCGCACCCGCCCCGGCTGCGGCAGCGCGGAGCGGCGCAGGTGGTAGTCGAGATCGACCTCCTCGTCGAATGCCCAACCGACATTGGCGATCCCCCCGAGAATCGTCGCGGGATGCTTGCGGAAGGTCGGCTGGAATTCGGTGTGGGAGATCATCGACTGGTACAGCTCGCGGACATATCCCTCACCCGCGCCTTCGGGCGGGGTGTAGAGCTGGAGCCCGCCTACGTGCATGGGGTGTTCGCGGGATTCGCCGAGCAGAAAGATCGCGTCAGTCGGCGAGATGAGTTGCATAAATCACAATAGACGCGCTGAGCGATCGTCAAACATCGGGATCACCCGATAGTTGCATCAGCGACGATCACGAAAATCCCGCTGCCCGCACGGATTGCGGCCAACCGCTCAGTTGCGCAGCGCGCTGCCGGCCAGCCACGTTTGCCACGGCACGCTCCAGTCGCCGTTCTGCCATTGCTCCAGCGGCGCTCCGCCGGTGTTGCGCACCTCCACCACATCGCCGGGCTGGGCGAATTCGTAGAACCATTCGGCGTTCTCGGGGCTGAGGTTCAGGCAGCCGGCCGAGACATTGGTGTTGCCCTGCGCCCACACCGTGGACGACTTGCTGTGCAGGTAGATCCCGTCCGGGCTGATGCGCACCGCGTGCGGAACGCTGACCTTGTAGCCCGAGGACGAACTGACCGGCAGTCCATAGGTGGACGAATCCATCATCACCGGGTTCTGTTTCTCCTGAACGGTGTACACCCCGGGCTGGGTCCAGAAGGCAATCGTGTTGTTGCCCACCGCCGTTGTGCCACCGCGGCCCATCGACGTCGGCATGGTGCGTACCAGCTTGTCGTCGACGAACACGCTGACCTGTTTGGTGCGATCGTCGGCGATGGTCACGTTCTTGCGTCCGATGACGAAGTCCACGGTGCTGTCCTCGCTCCCGTACACGCCGTCACCGAGGTCGGCGCCGTAGATGTCGGCCTGCACGCTGACCTTGGTGCCCGCCGGGTAGTAATCCTTCGGGCGCCAGTGCGCCTTGCGGTCGTTGATCCACATCCAGGCCCCCTGCACGGGGGGCGAGGTGGTGACCCGGAGTTGCCGTTCGGCCGCGGCGCGGTCGGCGACGTCGGTGTCGAACTGCGCGACGATGACCGTCCCCACCCCGTACGTCGCGCCGTCGGTGAGCTTCGACCCGAGGGTGGTGCGCAACGACACTGCCGCCTGCTGCTCGGGCACGGCAGTGGAGAAGCTCGACACCTTGGTCAGCGTGGTGGCATCGGTGCCGCGCCCGGTGGCGCTGAGGGTGTAGGTGCGTCCGTAGCCGAGCGGCTCCGCGGGCACCCACGCCGTACCGTCGGGGCTCATCGTGCCGGCGACGACCCGGCCCTGTTCGTTGGTCATCCGGACTGCGGTCAGCGTCCCCGCCGTCGCATGCACCCGCACCGGGCCCACCGGTGCGACATCGCGTTCATTCACGGCCGGGACGATCGTCATCGCCGGCGGCTCGGGCGGCGGCGCCGCAGGCGCCTCCTCGACCTCGGGTGCAGCCACGGTGGGTACCAAATGCGTTGCCGCAGAACCTGTTTGGACCGAAGCGACCAGAGCTAACGCTACACAGAGGCCAGCGGCGACGCGGTTTCGGCGGCGATCGAAAAACAACAGGTATCTCCGAGAATCGGTTGGACGGGATCTGCGCACCAGCATAGTGGCTGGGCCGACAGGCGCCCACCGTCGCGACCGATCCGTAACCTGGCCCCATGGCCAACAGACGCATCCTGTGTTTCGGCGATTCACTGACCTGGGGCTGGGTCCCGGTGGAGGAGGGTGTGCCGACGCTGAGATACCCGCGCGACGTCCGGTGGACCGGCGTCCTGGCGAGTCAGCTCGGCGACGGCTACGAAGTGGTCGAGGAGGGGTTGAGCGCCCGCACCACCACTGCCGACGACCCCACCGACCCGCGTCTCAACGGGTCGACGTATCTGCCGGCGTGCCTGGCCAGCCACCTGCCGCTGGATCTGGTGATCCTGATGCTCGGTACCAACGACACCAAGGTGAACCTCGGGCGCACGCCGTTCGACATCGCGTCCGGCATGGGTGTGCTGGCCACCCAGGTGCTCACCAGCGCCGGCGGAGTGGGCACCGGCTATCCGGCGCCGCAGGTGCTGATCGTGGCGCCGCCGCCGCTGGCGCCAATGCCGCACCCCTGGTTCGACCTCGTGTTCGAGGGCGGCCACGCAAAGACCGCCGAACTGGCCCGGGTATACAGCGCGCTGGCGTCGTTCATGAAAGTGCCGTTCTTCGACGCCGGTTCCGTGATCAGCACCGACGGCGTCGACGGCATCCACTTCACCGAGGAGAACAACCTCGACCTCGGAGTCGCCCTCGCCGAGCAGGTACGCGCCCTGCTCGGCTGAGGGGCCCGTCAGGAGATGCGGATCAGCTTCTTGTTGACGAACTCGTCGATGCCGAACCGGCCCAGTTCGCGACCGAAGCCCGAGCGCTTCACCCCGCCGAACGGCAGTTCCGCACCTTCGGCGCCGACGGCGTTGACGAACACCATCCCGGCGTCGATCTTGTCGGCGACGCGCTTGGCCTGCTCGGGGTCCGTGGTGAACACATAGGAGCCCAGACCGAACGGGGTGTCGTTGGCCAACTCGATGGCCTCGTCTTCTGAACCCACCTTGTAGACAGTGGCCACCGGACCGAACAGCTCCTCCTTGTAGGAGTCGGAGTCCGGGGACACGCCGGTCAACACGCCGGGTGGGAAGAACGCACCCTTGCGCTCGCCTTCGGACACCAGCGTGGCCCCGTCGGCGACAGCCCGATCCACCTGTTCGCCCAGTCGTTCCGCCGCGGCCAGCGACGACAACGGGGCCAGGCCCTCGGCGGCCTCCTTGACCTTCGCGGTGAACTTCTCCAGGAACTCGTCGTAGATGCTCTCGGCGACGATGAAGCGCTTCGCCGCGTTGCAGGCCTGCCCGGTGTTCTCGAACCGGCCGTCGACCGCGGACTGCACCGTGGCGTCCAGGTCGTCGGACGACAGCAGGATGAACGGGTCCGACCCACCGAGTTCGAGGACGACCTTCTTGAGGTTGCGACCGGCGATTTCGGCGACGGCGGCCCCGGCCCGCTCGGAGCCGGTCAACGACACCCCCTGCACGCGGGGGTCGGCGATGGCATCGGCGATCTGCTCGTTGGTGGCATAGATGTTGACGTAGGCGCCTTCGGGGTAGCCCGCGTCTTCGAAGATCTGCTGCAGCGCCGCCGCCGACTCCGGGCACTGCGGCGCATGCTTGAGCACGATGGTGTTGCCGAGCACCAGGTTCGGTCCGGCGAAGCGGGCCACCTGGTAGTAGGGGTAGTTCCACGGCATGATGCCCAGCAGCACTCCGATTGCGCTGCGGCGGATCACGGCACTGCCGTCTCCTTCGAGCAGCTCGATCGACTCATCGGCCAGGAACTTCTCGGCATTGTCGGCGTAGAACTCATAGATCGCGGCGCTGAACTCGACCTCACCGACCGACTGGTCGAAGGGCTTGCCCATCTCGCGCTGGATGATCTTGGCCAGCTCGTCCTTGCGCTCGTTGTGCAGCGCGGCGACCTTGCGGATGAGCTCGGCTCGCTGCGCCACCGTCGTGGTCTTGGACCATTCCTTGTGCGCCTTGGTCGCTGCCGACAGCGCCGCCTCGATCTGGTCGTCGGTGGCGGTCGGATACTCCTTCACCACATCGCCGGTCGCCGGATCAACCACCGCGTACAGACTCATGCCCTGCCCTTCGTCGTCATTTCAGGTTTTCGCTGCGGATTCTGCACTGCGGCCAGCTTGTGACCGCAGAATCCGTCTTCCGCCCATCCTTCGCCGGAAAGCCACGCAGCGCCAGCGCTTGCCGAAAACGTGGAGAATCACAGCATGCAACTGGTGACCATCGACGACATCCGTGCAGCGGCCGATCGCATCCGGGAGTCGGTGGTGCGCACTCCGCTGGTGCCCGCGCTCTGGGCCGGCGACGACGTGTGGATCAAGCCGGAGAGCCTGCAGGCCATCGGCGCGTTCAAAGTGCGTGGCGCCTTCAATGCGCTCGCGAGCCTCGACGAGGCCGTCCGGGCCCGCGGCGTGGTGGCCTATTCGAGCGGCAACCACGCCCAAGCCGTCGCCTACGCCGCTGCCCGCTTTCGCGTGCCCGCCCACATCGTGATGCCCGAGGAGACCCCGAACATCAAGGTGCAGGCGACGCGGGGCCACGGCGCCGAGGTGATTCTGTGCGCCGCCGGGCAGCGGGAGAAGGTGGCCGCCGAGGTGGTCGAGCGCACCGGCGGCGTGCTGGTGCCGCCCTTCGACCACCCCGCGATCATCGCCGGCCAGGGCACGGCCGGACTGGAGATCGCCGAGGATCTGCCCGACGTGGAAACAGTGCTGATCCCGGTCAGCGGCGGCGGGCTGGCCTCGGGCATCGGTACGGCCATCAAGGCGCTGTGCCCCCGCGCGAAGGTCATCGGTGTCGAGCCGGAGTTGGCCGCCGATGCCGCGGAGAGTCTGCGGGTCGGCCATCGGGTGCAGTGGTCCATCGAAGAGCGCAATCGCACGATCGCCGACGGGCTGCGATCGGTGCCGTCAGAATTGACGTTCGCCCACCTGCAGCACGTGCTCGACGGCATCATCACCGTAACCGAGGATGAAATTCGTTCTGCGGTAAGGGAACTCGCCTTTCACGCACATCTGGTGGCCGAGCCCAGCGGCGCGGTCACACTGGCCGCGTATCGCAAGGGCGGCACCCCGGCCGGCCGCACCGTCCTCATCGTGTCCGGCGGCAACATCGAGCCGTCGATGCTGACCGACATCCTCGCCGACACCTAGCCCCTGGTTCAGCCTGGGCCGTGCACCAGCGTGGAGTCGATACACGCATCACGCGGACCGGCGTGCCTCAACCCCACCCTCGTGGCCTCTACGCCGGGATGCCCCGGCAGGGTTCCGGGCCCTGCAATTTTGATTGCCAATGCAACCAAATCGGCGGCGCCGGCCGCGAGGGTGCACCTCGGCGCGGATCGCCTTCAGTGATGGATGCAAAAGATCGCAAACGACGTCCGACCTGCAGAAGTATCCCTTTGTGACGCATCGGGCAAACACCAATTAGTTTTACTCGGTAAATAAAATTGACGCTTCGAACAGTTTGCGAGGTTTACCTGCGTAATCAAAACGAAATATGATTCTAAAGCTCAGGCCTCTCACAAAAAACTCTTAAACAGCTATTTCTCCATTTTTCTGAACAGAACCTGAGAGCAGCCTTACGATCCCTCACACAGCCCAACGTTCACCCAAAGGGGATCACATCATGGATATCTCGCTCCGCTCCTACCTCACGGCCGGCATCTCGCTAACTGCGGCTAGCGCCATTGCCCTGACCCCGCTGGCGATACCTGCAAACCACAGTGCGATCACCATTCCCCACGTCAGCATCTCGAACATCCAACTGACGGTCACGCCGCAGGAGATCGTGGCGTTCTTCAACAACCTGCAGGGCGAGCTCGAGGACTTCAACGAACAACTCGCCGCCGCTGCAGCCCTCCCCGGACAGACACTGGCCGACGGCCTGCAACTGGCCATCAACGCCAACGAGGATTTCTACGCCACCCTGGCCGGATTGACGTCCAACCCGACGCTCCTGGCTCTGTTGGACGCGCTGGAAACCAGCTCGACCTACGGTCTGGAATCGCTGCAGATCGCGGTCGACGAAGGCAACACGAACTTCTCACTGACCACCGAAGCTCTGCTGAACCTGCTGGACAGCACCGTCACCGGCTCGCTGTCGAACGTCCTGTCCTCGTTTGTCAACGTCATCAACAACCCGCTCAGCACCGCCGCCTACGCAGGACTGCTCAGCACCGGGGTGGTTGCGACCGGCCAGCTGTTCGCCGCCAACGGCCTCTCGACCGTCCAGACCCTGGGCGACTCCGCATTCGGCTTCGCCTACACCGGTATCGAGCTCGTGGAAGACCAGATCTTCAACTCCATCGAGACTGTCCGGGAACTGATGGACGTCGCTGCCGGCGCCACCGGCAGTGCCTTGATCGAGGCGGTTACCGCGGCCATCCAGACCATCACGCTGGGGCCCATCCAGGCCATCAGTGACGTCGGATTCGGGGTCACCAGTGACGTCATCGGCGCGTTCGAGGCCGGTTTCGACGACATCGTCGGTGGAGCTCAGCAGATCGTCGGGAACGTCGGTGTCTCACTCCAGGCCGCCATCAACACCATCGGCGCCAACCCGCTGAGCCCGACGAATTACCTTGCGGCCAGCGCCATCCTGCTGGCCAGCGGATTCTCCACGTTCAACACCACAGTCGGGACCGTCGGTGACGTGGCGCAGATCCCGTTCGGTCTCGGCATCAATGTGACCGAAGGCATCACCAATGTCGCCACCGACCTGAACCTGGAATTCGCCTACGTGTTGGCGGGTCTCCTCTCTGCCGCTGGTCTGCCAAACGAGATCGCCGGTCTGCCGGTGGCCCTCGCCACGCAGGCCAACAACCTGATCTTCGCGGGAACAGACGCGTTGATCGACGGACTCGGCTTCGCGTCCGGTCTGATCGCGGGCGGCACCGGCGCCATCATCGACGTATCGAACACCATCGAGGCGGCGATCTTTGGCTTGCTGCCCACCGGCGGCGCCAATGCCGGCACCCTGGCGGCTCCGGCAGACGGTCCGGCTCTGAAGGTCGCGTCGGAGCCCTCGCGCGGGTCCTCGGGCGGCGCGGCACCGGTGGCCGACAAGACCGAAGAGGACGCGGCAGACGACGATGTGTCTTCTGACGATGATGTGGCTTCTGACGATGAGGCTCCGGCCGAAGCCCCCGCCGACGACGCCCCCGCTGACGACGCACCTGCCGACGATGACGCCCCGGCTGATGACGAAGCCGCCGGCGACGACGACGCCGATGCCACGGGCGGCTACGGGTCCAGGAGCGAATCCAAGAAAGCGGACCGCGAATCCAAGAAGGCCGAGCGGGATGCCAAGAAGGCTGACACGGCTGCCAAGAAAGCCGAGAAGGCCGACAAGGCCGACAGCAGCTCGGACTCGGACGATTCCGCCGCTGCGTAATCAGTAACCGGACACGGATGGGCCCACTCGGGGAGGAGTGGGCCCATTCGTGTTGTGACTACGTTGGTTCCATGGGATTACTGGAGTTCAGCGACCACCCGGACCTCTTCGTCGAGCATGCTTTCCCCGAGCATCTGGTGGATCTCGGAGAAGTCCGGCTGAACTACGCCGTCGCCGGCAACGCCGCCAACCCGGCGCTGCTGCTGATCCCCGGGCAGAGCGAATCCTGGTGGGGCTATGAAGAGGCGATGACGCTCCTGGCCGACCGGTATCAGGTGTACGCCGTGGACCTCCGGGGTCAGGGCCGATCGACCTGGACCCCGGGTCGCTACAGCCTGGACCTCTTCGGCGGCGACCTGGTGCGGTTCATCGACAGGGTGATCGGTCGGCCTGTGGTGGTCTGCGGGCTGTCGTCGGGCGGGGTGATCGCGGCGTGGTTGTCGGCGTTCGCCGCCCCCGGGCAGCTGCGCGCGGCCTACTACGAAGACCCACCGCTGTTCACCTCGGAGGTCAACCCCGCTGTCGGACAATCGATCCGGCAGGGTGTCGGCTCGATCTTCCGCACCTGGCACAAGTGGCTCGGTCCGCAGTGGTCGATCGGTGACTATGCCGGTATGCAGGCCGCGATGAGCCGGGAACTGCCGGAATGGCTGCGCAGCATGCAGCTGGTAAGTGGAGCCGCCAATGATTCGACCGAGCCGCCGCAGAACCTCCGCGAGTACGACCCCGAGTGGGGCGACGCGTTCTTCTCGGGCCGGGTATCGATCAACTGTGATCACGAAGCGATGCTGACCCAGGTCAAGGTGCCGGTGCTGTTCACGCACCACTTCCACTTCGTCGAACCGCAGACCGGCAACCTGCTCGGCGCGATCAGCGACCACCAGGTGGCCCATGTGCAGCGGCTGGTCGAAGCCACCGGCAATGGGTTCACCTTGAAGCAGTTTCCCGAGACGCCGCACTCGATGCACGGGGCGGACCCGACGACCTATGTCACGACCCTGACCGAGTGGTTGGCCGGGCTGGAGACATAGCTCTACCTGCGTTTGATGGCGGGCGAGCTTGTGGCGGTGGCGGAGGGATTTGAACCCTCGGACGGGGGTTACCCGTCACACGCTTTCGAGGCGTGCTCCTTAGGCCGCTCGGACACGCCACCGAGAGGCAGCTTACCGGTCGCCGCCGGTTGGCCCTAATCAGCGCTGCCTTGCGAAGAACTCCGTCAACAGCGCCGCGCAGTCGTCGGCCAGCACACCGCCGCGGACCTGCGGACGATGGGTGAGCCTGCGGTCGCGCACCACGTCCCACAGCGAGCCGACCGCCCCGGTCTTGGGCTCCCACGCGCCGAACACCACTCGCCCGACGCGGGCCATCACCAGCGCGCCCGCGCACATGGTGCACGGCTCGACGGTCACCGCGAGCGTCGCACCTTCCAGCCGCCAACCGTCCCCGTGTGCCAGCGCCGCCGCCCGTAGCGCCAGGATCTCGGCGTGTGCCGTCGGATCACCAAGCGCCTCACGGGCATTGGCCGCCCGCGCCAGTTCGACACCGGCTGCGTCGAACACCACCGCCCCGATCGGCACGTCGCGCGGATCAGCCGCCGACGCGGCGGCCAGGGCGGCGCGGACCAGACCGGCGTCGTCGATCACCGATCGAGGCGGTCGAGCAGTGCGGACAGCTCGTCCGCAAATCCCATCTCCCTGGCGATGCGCCCGAGTTGCTCGTCGGCGTAGAGGTCCGAGTCGGCGAGAATGACCCCGAGCACTCCGCCGGGCAGACCGAGATCGGCGAGCAACCCCAGATCGCCCTCTTCGAAGGGGTCGGCGTCCTCGAGCGCCTCTTCGTCGACATCGATGTCGAGGCTCTCCAACACCTCATAGGCAAAGTCGTAGTCCAGCGCCGCGGTGGCGTCGGACAGCAGCAGCCGGGTGCCTGACGGAGCCGGGCGCACGATGACGAAGAACTCGTCGTCGACGTCGATGAGTCCGAACACCGGCCCACTGCTGCGCAGCTCGCGGAGCTCGGTCTCGGCGGCTGACAGGCTCGTCAACGACGCGGCCTTCATCGCCGTGCAACGCCACTTGCTGTCTTCCCGGACAACCGCGACACCGAAGCCGTCCGGGGCCGCTTCAGCGTCGCCGGATCTGGAAGCGTTCGGCTGCGACGCCCGTTGTTGTGCCATGGTGGTCACGCTAGTCTCCGGCAACCCCGATGACCATCGCGTCACGGGTACCAGCGGCGGATATGGAACTCTGGAACCGTGACTTCCACTGCGTCGGAGACCTCGGCGGCCCCGCCGGTCTGTGTGCTGGGGCTCGGATTGATCGGCGGGTCGCTGATGCGGGCGACCGCGGCGGCCGGACGTGAGGTGTACGGCTACAACCGCTCGGCCGATGGCGCCCAGGCCGCCACCTTCGACGGGTTCGACGCCTCCACCGATCTGACGGCCGTCCTCACCCGCGCTGCGCAGGACCGGGCGCTGATCGTGCTGGCGGTGCCGATGCCCGCCGTGGCGGCCATGCTGACCCGCATCGCCGACCTCGCTCCCGACTGCCCGCTGACCGACGTGATCAGCGTCAAGGGCGCGGTACTGACCGCGGTCGAGGCCGCCGGGCTGGTGGCCCACTACGTCGGCGCACACCCCATGACCGGCACCGCGCACTCGGGCTGGTCCGCAGGGGAGGTGGGCCTGTTCACCGGAACCCCGTGGGTGCTGTCGGTCGACGACCACGTCGACGCGCACGTGTGGGCCACCGTGATGCGGCTCGCGCTGGACTGCGGGGCGTTCGTGGTGCCCGCACGCTCCGATGAACACGACACCGCCGCCGCTGCCATCTCGCATCTGCCGCATCTGACCGCCGAGGCCATTGCCGTCACCGCCGCCGACATCCCGTTGGCGTTCTCGCTGGCCGCGGGCTCGTTCCGGGACAGCACCCGAGTGGCCGGCACCGCACCGGACCTGGTGCGGGCGATGTGTGAAGCCAACGCCGACGAGCTGGTGACCGTGCTCGACCGCACCATCGACCTGTTGACCAGGGCCCGGGACTCTCTGAACGACAACGCCTCGGTGGCGGCGTTGGTGGAGTCCGGGCACGCCGCGCGCATCCGGTACGACAGCTTCTCCCGGCCGGACATCTTGGCGATCGCCGTCGGGGAGGACGGCTGGCGCGACAGCCTCGCCGCGGCGGGGCGGGCCGGCGGCGTGATCAGATCCGCGTTGCCAGTCCGGGGTATTCGGTGATGAAGCCATCGGCGTCGACGCTGATGGTGGTCTCGGCCACCGGTGACTGCAACTCGATGCCGTCAGCGCCGCTGGCGTAGCTGATGGTCACCGGCACCACCTCGAGTGCAGGCAGCTGCACGTAGACCACCGGGACGCCCACCGCTTCGGATTGCTGGTGCAGACCGATGCGCCGGATCGGCAAGGCGTTGAAGAACGGGCTGAACATCACGTCGACGTCGAGCGCACCGCCGAACTCGGAGCGCGAGGTCTGCCCGGAATGCTGCTGGATCACCCACATGTTCTCTTCGTCGCGGGCAATCGAGAGCTGCCGTTCCCGCTCAGCCATCGTGACGGTGAGCGACAGGCGTTTGGTGGCGCCCTTCTCGTCGGTCACCAGGTCATACGAGGCGCTGAACGCCGGCGCCGCGTCGGTGGCCGCGGCCACGATCCGGCCGTAGGCCTTGATTCGTTTGCCAGACAACTGCACCCGGACCGACTCCATCCGCGCTGAATCGTGGGCACGCCAGGTCAGGATTGCGGGCCAGGCGCTGTCGCTCTGAGCGGGGGCTGCACTCATCGCTCTACCGTAGGCGACGCGCCCCCACGTTCGTAGCCCGGCTGGGATCTCGATGTGGTTGCACTCCCGGATTCCAGCCGCACCTCGTCGTCGATAAACGGTTGGGGCATCCGCCGGAATCGGTCCGTGCCCGGCACCGACGCCCATACCGCCACCGCCAGCAGGCCGTCGAGCACCAATGCCAGCACCGTCACCATCAACGCGCCCACCAGCGCGAGGTAGAACTCGCGGACCTTGATCCCGTCGATCAGGTACCGGCCCAGGCCGCCGAGGCTGGCGTAGGCGGCGACGGTGGCGGTGGCCACGATCTGCAGCGTCGCGGTACGCAGCCCCCCGAGGATGAGCGGCAGCGCGTTCGGTGTCTCGACCCGCAGCAGGATCCGCGACTCCGTCATACCCATGGACCGCGCCGCGTCGACGACGGTGCGGTCGACGTTGGCGATACCGGAGTACGTCCCGGCCAGCAGTGGCGGGATACCCAACAGCATCAGCGCCACCGTCGGCGGCACCAGACCCAGGCCCCACAGCAGCACCCCGAGCAGCAGCACACCCAGGGTCGGCAGGGCGCGCAACGCGTTCACGCCGGTGACGACGAAGAAGGTGCCTTTCCCGGTGTGACCGATGATCAGGCCGAGCGGAATGGCGACCAGTGCCGAGAAGATGACGGCGACGAACGTGTACTGCAGGTGCTCGAGGATGCGCATCCCCAGCCCGGACGGTCCGCTCCAGTTGGCGGCGGTGAAGATGAACGTCAGCGCTTCGTTGAGGAAGTTCACTT
>JBEVFK010000146.1:0-11001 GCA_040512325.1 Mycobacterium sp.
TCGCCATCACCGGAGATCTGTACGGACATACCGAGGACGGCACTACACGCGGGGCCATCGAGGGCCTGTCCGACGCGCTCGGCCTCGCAGGTTTTGCTGTGGAGAGATCCCCGAATTCCGCAATGGGTACGCCACTGGGTACAAACGGAAAAAGGCACCTTCCGGATGACCGGAAAGTGCCTCTGACCTGCGTCGGGCTGACAGGATTTGAACCTGCGACCACCTGACCCCCAGTCAGGTGCGCTACCAAGCTGCGCCACAGCCCGCGGCCGCTGCCAGCACCGCTAGCAGCGGTCGAAAGCTTACAACAGCGTGACCCCAACCTCCCAACCGCGGCATGCGGCCCGATTCGGGGCATACCCCTGAAGTGACTACCGACGACACTCCGCTGTGGCTGTTCGCCGATCAACTCGGACCGGCGGTCTACGGCGGTGAGCATGCCCACCGTGAGGTACTGCTGGTGGAAGCGCGCTCCGCGCTGACCAAACGTCGCTACCACCGCCAGAAGCTGCACATCGTGTTGTCGGCTTTGCGGCACGCACACGAGGAGCTCGAAGAGCGCTCCACGCTCATCACGGCCGACACGTACACCGAGGCGCTGGAACAGTTCGATCGTCCCGTCCTGGTCCACGAACCCACCTCGCACGCCGCGGAAGCGTTCGTCCGCAGACTCCGCAACCGGGGCCTGGTGAAAGACGTTCTGCCCACCCCGACATTCGCCTTGCCGCGCAAGGATTTCGAACACTGGGCCGGCAACCGGCACCGCTTCCGGATGGAGGACTTCTACCGCGACCAACGCCGTCACTTCGACGTCCTGATGCGCGGCGCGGAACCCGAGGGCGGCACCTGGAACTACGACCATGACAACCGGGAACCGCCGCCGAAGAAACAGGCGACCCTCGGCGTGCCCAAGCCGTACCAGCCGCGCGAGGACGATATCGACGCCCAGGTCCGCACAGACCTCGACGCGATGAATCTCAACACCGTCGGCGTCGATGGACCCCGGCTGTTCGCGGTCACCCCGGCCGAGGCCAAGCGCGCCCTCGACCGCTTCATCGAACACCGGCTGCCCGATTTCGGGCGCTACGAGGACGCGATCCTGAGCCAGGACTGGGCGATGTCGCATTCGCTGCTCTCGGTGCCGCTGAACCTCGGCGTGCTGCACCCGCTGGACGCCGTGCACGCGGCCGAACAGGCCTATCACGACGGGCAGGCCCCACTGGCCGCTGTCGAGGGCTTCATCCGGCAGATCCTCGGCTGGCGCGAGTACATGTGGCATCTCTATTGGCACTTCGGCCCGGACTACACCCGCAACAACAAGCTGGACGCCCAGACGAGCCTGCCCGACTGGTGGACCGAGCTCGACGCCGACGCCGTCACCGCCGAGTGCCTGCGTCACGCGCTGATGGGTGTGCGTGACCGTGGCTGGACCCACCACATCCAACGCTTGATGGTGCTGGGCAATCACGCGCTGCAACGCGGCTATCAGCCCGCCGAGCTCACCGAGTGGTTCGCCACCGCCTTCGTCGACGGGTTCCGCTGGGTGATGCCCACCAACGTCGTCGGGATGAGCCAGCACGCCGACGGTGGCCTGCTGGCCACCAAGCCGTATACCTCCGGCGGTGCCTACATCAACAAGATGAGCGATCACTGCGGCGACTGCGCCTACGACCCCAAGAAGCGTCTCGGCGACGACGCCTGCCCGTTCACCGCGGGCTACTGGGCCTTCACCCACCGCCACCAGGATCTGCTGGCCAAGAACAACCGGACCCAGCGCGCGGTCTCCTCGATGAACCGGCTGGCCGATCTCGACGCGGTGCTCGAGCAGGAGTCCGCGCGGGATACTTTCTGAATCCGGACTACACCATCAGCAGGTTGTAGAGCCCGATGAGCCCCACCACCACGATCACCGCGCGCAGCACCCCCGGCGACAGTCGTCGACCGTAATGCGCCCCGAGGAATCCGCCGAGCAGCGAGCCGATGGCGATCAGTCCGGCGGCCACCCAGTTGATCCGGTCGAACGCCACCACGGTGTAGGCCACCGCAGCCACGAGATTGACCAGAAGCGACAGCAGGTTCTTGGCCGCGTTCATCCGTTGCATGGATTCGGGCAGCAGCGCACCCATGATGCCGATCAGCAGAATGCCCTGGGCGGCGGTGAAGTAGCCGCCGTAGATCCCGACCGCGAACGTGCCACCGACCACCGCGACCATGCGGCCCGGGGAGATGTGGTCAGCCGCGCGGCCTGAGTCCTCCGCGCGCTTGCGGGCCCAGGCCTGGATCCGCGGGCCGAGGACCACCAGTGCCAGCGCCAGAATCAGCAGCACCGGCACCACCCGGGTGAAGACCTTCTCCGGCAGGTGCAGCAGCAGCCACGCGCCCACGCCCGCACCGAGCAACGACGCCGGGATCTGCCACCGCAGCCGGCTCCACTGCCCGCGCAGTTCGCGCCGGTAGCCCCACGTTCCGGACACCCCACCGGCGACCAGGCCCACAGCGTTCGACATCGTTGCCGTCACCGGGGGGAAACCCAAAGCCACCAGCGTCGGGAAGGTGATCAGGGTGCCTGAGCCGACGACGGCGTTGATGGCGCCTGCGCCGACTCCCGCAACCGCGATGAGAATCATGTCGATGACGTGCACTAGGGCAACCCTAGTGACTGCTCACCGATCACCGAGAGCGTGCGCCCCGCTTTTCGCGCACCCGCACGTTGACCCGGATCGGACTGCCTTCGAAGCCGAAGGTCTCACGCAGCCGCCGCTCGATGAACCGGCGGTAGCCGGCCTCGAGGAAACCGGTGGTGAACAACACGAAGGTGGGCGGCCGGTTGGTGGCCTGGGTGGCGAACAGGACACGGGGCTGCTTACCGCCACGCACCGGCGGAGGCGTGGCCGCGATGATCTCTTTGAGGAAGGTATTGAGTTGCCCGGTCGGGATGCGGGCATCCCACGACTTCAGCGAGGTCTCCAGAGCGGGCACCAGCTTCTGTACCGCCCGCCCGGTCATCGCCGAGATGTTCACGCGCGGCGCCCACTGCACCTGCGCCAGGCTCAGATCGATCTCACGGTCCAACAGCAAGCGACGGTCTTCGTCGACCAGGTCCCATTTGTTGAACGCGAGCACCAACGCCCGGCCCGCCTCGATCACCATCGTCAGAATCCGCTGATCCTGTTCACTCAACGGCTGGGAGGCATCGATCATGACGACCGCCACTTCGGCGGAGTCGATGGCGCCGTGGGTGCGCACCGACGCGTAGAACTCATGCCCGCTGGCTTGACCGACCTTGCGGCGAAGCCCGGCGGTGTCGACGAAACGCCAACTCTTGCCGCCTAATTCGATCAACGAGTCAACGGGATCGACGGTGGTTCCAGCGACGTCGTGGACGACGGAGCGTTCATCTCCGGCCAGCCGGTTCAGCAGCGAGCTCTTGCCGACATTGGGCTTGCCGACCAGCGCCACCCGGCGGGGCCCGCCGGGCCCCGCGCCGGCGACCTCGGAGACCGTGGGCATGACCTCGAGCACCCTGTCCAGTAGATCGGCCACCCCACGGCCATGGACCGCGCTCACCGGATACGGCTCCCCCAGACCCAGTGACCACAAGGCAGCGGCCTCGGGTTCCTGGCGTTCGCCGTCGACCTTGTTGGCAGCCAGGAAGACCGGCTTGCCGGAGCGTTGCAGGATCTTCGCGGCCGCCTCGTCGGCCGTAGTGGCACCCACATTGGTATCGACCACGAAGATGATGACGTCAGCGGTGCGCATCGCGACCGAGGCCTGCTCGGCGACCAACTTCTGCAAGCCCTTGGCGTCGGGCTCCCAGCCGCCGGTGTCCTGCACCATGAATCGGCGTCCGGTGTAGAGCGCCTCATAGGACACGCGGTCGCGGGTGACACCGGGCAGATCCTGCACCACCGCTTCACGACGGCCCAGGATCCGGTTCACCAGCGTGGACTTGCCCACGTTGGGCCGTCCGACCACCGCGACCACCGGAGGCGGTCCGGCGTAGCGCTCCACCTCGTCGGCGAACTCGGACGGGATGACGTCCCAATCGCTTTCGTCACTCCACGTGCCGTCGCCGGCCTCTTCGGATTGAAAGTCTTCCTCGGTCATCGCATTGCTCCGCTACTTTGATGCACGAGGTCGAGCAGGTGCGCGACGACCTCTGTTTCGGTCATGTCGCTCGTGTCCACCACAAGTGCGTCCTCCGCGGCGCGCAAGGGTGAGACGGCCCGGGTCGAGTCGAGGTGGTCGCGTCGATGCACATCGGCCAGGACGCCGTCGTAGTTGTCGTCCAGTCCGGCAACGATGTTCTGATCATTGCGGCGGCGGGCCCGCGTTTCCGCGGACGCGGTCAGGAAGATCTTGACGTCGGCGTCCGGCAGTACGACGGTACCGATATCGCGCCCCTCGACCACCACACTGTCGGTGCCCGAGGCCAATTCACGCTGAAGCTGCACGAGACGCGTCCGTACTGCGAGCACCGCCGACACCGCCGACACCGCTTTGGTGACCGCATCGCCGCGGATCTGCGCCGAGACGTCCTCGCCTGCCAGATAGGCGCGGTCCTCGTCGGGGTCGTAACCGACCGACAACGGGACGTCGAGCGCCGCAATGGCATTCTCGTCGCCGAGGTCGATTCCCGACTGCAGGACTGCCAGCGTCACCAGCCGGTACATCGCGCCGGTGTCCAGGTACCGGGCGCTCAACGCCCGTGCCAAACCGCGTGACACCGACGACTTTCCGGTGCCCGCAGGCCCGTCGATGGCGACAACAACACTCACAGGCCGACCGCCTTCTGCAATTCGCCGATCTCCTTGCGCGTCAAAACCCGAATCGTCTCCGGCTTCTGCTCCCCCAGCGTCACGTCGCCGATGGCGATGCGCACCAAGGCCTCCACCGGAAAGCCCACCTGCTTGAACAGACGACGCACGATCCGGTTGCGTCCTTCGTGCAGCGTCACTTTCACCAGCGACTTGCCCGGCACCGTGTCGACGATCGAGAAGTCGTCGACCTTCGCGGGCCCGTCCTCGAGTTCGACACCTTCGCGCAGGGTGTTACCCAAGCCTTTGGGCACCTTGCCGGTGACCGTCGCCAGATAGGTCTTGGGGATTTCGTAGGACGGATGCATCAGCCGGTGTGCCAGCTCGCCGTCGTTGGTCAGCAGGAGCAGGCCCTCGGTGTCGGCGTCGAGCCGGCCGACGTGGAACAGCTTCTTGGTGCCGCGGACCCGGTGCTCCACCACGTCACCGACGCACGGCCGGCCCTTCTCGTCGGTCATCGTCGAGTACATGCCCACCGGCTTGTTCAGCGCCAGGTACATCAACTCGTCGTCGAGCTGAACGCGGGCGCCGTCGACGCGGATCACCGACGTCGAGGTGTCCACCCGGGTGCCCATCTCGGTCACGATGTTGCCGTCCACCTCGACGCGGCCGTCGAGGATCATTCGTTCCGCGACCCGCCGGGAGGCAATTCCCGCCTGGGACAACACCTTCTGCAGTCGTATACCTTCATCAGCCATTGTTCTTCAGTCCTCGTCCATTTCGATCGATGGCTGCGCATCGGGTGCCGCACTCGAATTCAGTTTCATGAATCGGGGTTCGGAATCCAGGCTTTGACTGATGTCGTCGATCACGTCGACACCAGGCAGCAGGGGTGCGATATCAGGCAGGTCGGTCAGCGATGACAGACCCAGCCGTTCCAGAAAAAGTTCGGTGGTAGCGAAGGCCGCGGCACCGGTGTCGGGGTCGACGCCGGCCTCGGTGATCAGCCCGCGCGCGAGCAGCGTCCGGATGACGGCGTCGACGTTCACGCCGCGCACCGCGCTGACCCGGGCCCGGGTCACCGGTTGGCGATAGGCGACCACGGCAAGGGTCTCCAGCGCCGCGCGAGTCAACTTCGTGCGCGCACCGTCGAGCAGCAACCGCTCCACATACGACGCATAACGCGCCCGGGTGTACATCCGCCAGCCGCCGGCAGCCTCCCGCAGATCGATACCGCTGTTCCGCTCGGCCAGCTCGGCGGCCATCACCTGCAGCTTCGCAGCGATCCGGTGACCCTGTTGATCCGTCGCCGAGGCGAGAGCGTCGATGGTCACCGGGGTGTCGATCACCAGCAGCAGTGCCTCGAGGACCTTGCCGAGTTCGTCGTCGTCGAGCTCCGTGGCCGTCACTTCGGTGACACCAGAGTCGGCGCTGTCGGCGGGATCGGCGTCCACAACGGCGTCGAAGTCGGTGACTTCGTCGGTCATGGTTGATCCTGCTCTTCCACCGACTCTGCTTCGACCTGCACTTCTTGGCTCGTCGGACTGTCCCCGGTCCATGAAACCTGGAGGACACCAAGCGGTTCTGACTGCTCAAATGCTACCGCCCGCGACCGATACAGTTCGAGCAGCGCCAGGAACCGGCCCACGATCTGGACCGAGGCCTCACAATCGGCCACCAACTCGGTGAAACTGGCCCACTGGCCCACACCGCGGTGTTGCAGGAACAACAACATGAGCTCGGCCTGCTCAGGCACCGAAACCCGGGAGAAATGGATGTGATCGGTGGCCACGGTGGGGACCGGGCGCGGTGCGAACGTCGCCGCGGCGATCTGCGCAAATGTGTCGGAGTCGACACCGAGCATCACCTCGGGCAACAGCTCGGCGTACCGGTCCTCGAGCGAGACCGCACGCGGATAGCTACGCAGCGCGGCGGCCTCGAGCTCGGCGAACATCAGCGCGACGTGCTTGTACGCCCGGTACTGCAGCAGGCGGGCGAACAGCAGGTCCCGGACCTCCAGCAGGGCCAGGTCGTCCTCATCGTCCATCCGGCCCGCCGGCAACAGGCGGGCGGCCTTGAGGTCGAGCAGGGTCGCGGCGATCACCAGGAACGCCGTGGTCTCCTCGAGCGGCAGCTGGGTGGCCGACTCCTTGGTGTAGGCGATGAAGTCATCGGTGACCGTGTGCAGCGCCACCTCGGTGACGTCGAGGCGGTGCGCGAAGATCAGCTGCAGCAACAGGTCGAAGGGACCCTCGAAGTTGCTCAGCTTGACCCGGAAACCGGCCGGAGTCGCCTCGGTGTCGTCGGAGGACCGGGTGGGCTCCTCGACCGGCGCCGTTGCCTTGCTCACGTGCCGAAGCGGTCGATGACCTCGCGGGCCAATGCTCGATACGCTTCGGCGCCAGACGATTTCGGCGCCCACGTGGTGATGGGCTCGCCGGCGACGCTGGTCTCCGGGAACCGCACCGTCCGGGCGATCACCGTGTCGAACACCAGCTCACCGAACCGTTCGACGACGCGGGCCATCACCTCACGGGCGTTGACGGTGCGGCTGTCGTAGCGGGTGATCAGGATGCCGCTGATCGACAGCCGCGGGTTGAGCCGGTCATGCACCTTGGCGACGGTGTCGGTCAGCAGGGCCAGACCGCGCAGCGAGAAGTACTCGCATTCGGTGGGGATGATGACCCCGTCGGAGCAGGCCAGACCGTTGACGGTGAGCAGCCCCAGCGAAGGTTGGCAGTCGATCAGCACATAGTCGTAGCGGTCGAGCACCGGATACAGCGCCCGCGCCAGCGTCTGCTCGCGGCCGACCTCGTTGACCAGCTGGATTTCCGCCGCCGACAGGTCGATATTGCTGGGCACCAGGTCCAAACCCGCGACCCGGGTCTTGATGATCACTTCATCGATCGACACCCGCGGTTCGATGAGCAGGTTGTGCACGGTGTGATCGAGCTCGTAGTGCGGCACCCCGAGCCCCGCCGACAACGCGCCTTGCGGATCGAGGTCGACCAGCAGCACCCGGCGTCCGTAGTCGGCGAGCGCGGCGCCGAGGTTGATCGTCGACGTGGTCTTGCCGACGCCGCCCTTCTGGTTGCACATCGCGATGACCTTCGCCGGCCCATGCGAGTTCAGCGGGGTGGGGTCTGGAATCGCGCGCAGCGGACGGCCAGTGAGGCCGACTTGCGGGTCGTCGGCAGTATGTTCGGTCACGCCCGGTCGCCCCCGGCCGTCGATCTGGTGGCGGACATCCGGGAAAGTCTAACGGGTGAACACGCCCACGCCGGCCGACCCGCAGGCAACGCCACCAGCAGATATGCCTGTGTCGACTTTTCCGGCCGTCAGCGTGCCCGCGGGTGGGCGCCGGCCCACACTTCGCGCAGCGCGTGCACGGTGACCAGCGTGTAGATCTGCGTGGTGGTCACCGATGCGTGCCCCAGCAGTTCCTGCACCACGCGGACGTCGGCGCCCCCGTCGAGCAGGTGGGTGGCGAACGAGTGCCGCAGCGTGTGCGGTGAGACCGCCGCGGAGATCCCGGCCCGCTCTGCGGAGTCCTGCAGAACCTGCCAGGCGCTCTGCCGCGACAGCCGTCCGCCGCGGGCGTTGAGGAAGATCGCGGGCGTCCCGCGGCCACGTCGGGCCAGGTCGGGCCGTCCCCGCACCAGGTAGGCATCGAGCGCGGCGACGGCGGGGCGGCCGATCGGTACCAGCCGTTGCTTACCACCCTTGCCGCGCAGCAGCACCGAACGCGCGTGGGTGTCCACGTCGTCGATATCGAGCCCCACGGCCTCGGAGATGCGGGCGCCGGTGGAGTACAGCAGCTCGAGCATGGCCCGGTTGCGCAAGGTCAGCGGACCGTCGGTGGCATCCTCGCCGCCGGCGCCTTCCAGCAGTGCGACCACCTCGTCGAGCGTGAGGCTCTTGGGTAGCCGCCGTCCCGGTGTCGGCGGTTTGACCGCGCGGGCCACATCGATCGCGGTGACCCCTTCGGCGGTGGCGAATTTGTGCAGCCCGCGGACGGCGATCACGGCGCGTGCCGCCGAGACCGCGGACAACGCGGCCGCGCCGGTGTCTTCGTCGCCGCGGCGCAGCGCCACCAGGAACTCGCTGACATCGGCTTCGGCGACGTCGGCCAGGTCATCGATGCCGCGCAGGGTCAGGTGTTCGTGGTAGCGGCGCAGGTCA
This sequence comes from Mycobacterium sp., assembly GCA_040512325.1. Classification (GTDB taxonomy): domain Bacteria; phylum Actinomycetota; class Actinomycetes; order Mycobacteriales; family Mycobacteriaceae; genus Mycobacterium. The sequence continues at coordinate 8,940 of JBEVFK010000146.1, forward strand.
CGCCGATAGGAGCTCAGAGTGTTGGCGGCGACGCCCCGTTCGATCGTGAGGTGATCGAGGTAGCCCTGCAACTGGTCATCCAGTGCAGAGCGAACCGTGCTCACATCCTGGATCAAGCGTCGTGTCCTCGCTCGGCCTGGCGCGCGGCGAACCGGGTGGGGCGGTCCACCCATTCCGCATCGAGCGGGCGGGGCTCGGCAAAACCTTGGCGCACCACCCACGCGGCCAGAATCCCGGCCACGGCAAGGGAATTGACGATCTCACCGGCAAGCACCATCTGGACCGCCTCGGCCAGCGGTCGACGTTCGATCACCATGTCGGCTTCTTCGTCGTGCGCCTCGGGCCTGTCGATCTCCCGCAGTCCGGTGGCCAGATAGATCCGGACACCTTCGTCGCTGAACCCCGGTGCGGCCACGATGTCGGTGAGCACACTCCAGGAATCTGCCGCCAGACCCGTCTCTTCTGCGAGTTCGCGGGCCGCGCTGAGCTGGGGCTCCTCGCCGCTGATATCGAGCAGACCGGCCGGCAGCTCCCACAGCCGCCGCCCGACCGGATGGCGGTACTGGTACACCAGTACCAGTTGGTCGTTGTCATCCAACGCCGCGATCCCGACCGCCCCGTAATGTTCGACGATCTCCCGGCGTGCGGTGCGCCCTCCGGGCATCCGGACCTCATCGCCGCGCAGCGCGAAGATCTTGCCCACATGGATCGTCTCGCTGTCGACGGTCTCGAAGCTGTGGTCAGGCCCGCTGGGTTCAGCCACGAGACGAGGACTCTGGCACGAGCGCAGCGCCATTGGGACCCGTAGCCTCCGTGGTTTCCAAAGGCAGCCGCTCCTGGGCCTTGTACTCGATGGCCGCGCCGATGAACGCCGCGAACAGCGGGTGCGGGCGCGTCGGCCTGCTCTTGAGCTCGGGATGAGCCTGGGTGCCCACGAGGAACGGATGCACGTCCGGCGGGTATTCGACGAACTCCACCAGGTGCCCGTCGGGCGAGGTACCGGAGAAGCGCAGCCCGCTCTTGGCGATCTGGTCTCGGTAGGAGTTGTTGACCTCGTAGCGATGCCGATGCCGCTCGGACACCTCAGTAGCCTGATAAGCCTGCGCCACAATGGAATCCGGCTCCAGCACCGCAGGGTAGGCACCCAGGCGCATGGTCCCGCCCAGATCGGCGCCGCCGGCGACGATCTCCTCCTGGTCGGCCATGGTCGAGATCACCGGATCGGGGGTGTCCGGATCGAACTCGGCCGAGCTGGCCTCGGTCAAGCCCACCGACCGGGCGGCCTCGATGACGATGCACTGTAACCCCAGGCACAGCCCGAGCACCGGGATGCCCCGGGTGCGGGCGTAGGCGATGGCGCCGATCTTGCCTTCGATACCGCGGATTCCGAAGCCGCCGGGGATCAGGACACCGTGCACGTCACCGAGTTCAGCGGCGGCACCATTGGCGGTTTCGCAGTCATCGGAGGGCACCCACCGGATCTCGACCTTGGTGTGGTGCTTGAACCCTCCGGCACGCAGGGCTTCTGCTACCGACAGATAGGCATCGGAGAGATCGATGTACTTGCCCACGAGGGCGATTCGCACCGTCTCCTTCGGGTCATGCACCCGCTTCAGCAGATCGTTCCACTGCGTCCAGTCGACGTCGCGGAACGGCAGGTTCAGCCGGCGCACCACGTACGCGTCGAGCTCCTCGCGATGGAGCACCTTCGGGATGTCGTAGATCGAGGGGGCGTCCGGGGTGGAGATGACGCCGTCGATGTCCACGTCGCACATCAGGGCGATCTTGTTCTTCAGCGGCTCCGGCACGTCACGGTCGCAGCGCAGGATCAGCGCGTCGGGCGCGATTCCGATGCTGCGTAAGGCGGCCACCGAGTGCTGGGTGGGCTTGGTCTTGAGCTCACCCGACGGCTTCAGGAACGGCACCAAGGACACATGCAGGAAGAACACATTGTCGCGGCCGACTTCGTGCCGGACCTGACGCGCCGCCTCGAGGAACGGCAGCGATTCGATGTCGCCGACGGTGCCGCCGATCTCGGTGATCACCACATCGGGCCGGTTGC
>JBEVFK010000147.1:0-42545 GCA_040512325.1 Mycobacterium sp.
GCGCCGGCCGAGTCCCAGTTCGGGGACTAAGTACCGCCACATCGCAGGCGGCCGAAGTGCAGTAGCTCACTACTGACCTCGGCGCCCGAACTCAGACGGATGATCCCCAGCGACAACGTAAAACGGGGGCTGCCATGAGGGTTGAGTATCTTGCGAGCCGTGTCGGTGGGTGGGCGGTCGCATTGGGGATCGGCGTAGCAATTGCCAGCGCCCCGGGTGTCGCGTGGGCCGAAAGCGACGTCGGCGGCACTACCGCTGCTGGTTCCGCCTCGGCCGTCGGGAGAGCCGGTCCCGCGGCCGGCGAGAAATCCAGCTCCACGTCCAGGAACGCCCGAGACGCCGACAAAGACACCACCGCCGACAGCGACACCGGCACCCGCAGCAAAACCACGGTCGGGAGCAGAGGCAGCCCGGCGCGGCCCGTCAGCGGCACCACCGCCGGCACCGATGGCCAGGACGTGCTCGACGATACCGACCCCACCCCCGCTGTGGACCAGCCAGTGGATACCGTCGCACCACCGCAGCTCGCGGGTACTCCGGCCACAGGGGAAGCTGAATCACCAAGCACCGCAGCCACCTTTGACCACGCGGTAACCTCCCCGGTGGTTGAGGAGTCGCCGACCCACGGCACCGAACAGAGCGAGGCGAAAAGTGTCACCGGCGGGGTGGCGGGCATCGCCCCAGATGCTCAGGACGCAACCACGATCCCGGCGGTTGCGGTGGAATCGGCATCGGACGCAACGACGGTGCCAACTGCGGCGGCGGCGGTACTGCCGACCAAGGTGCTGACCGTCGCTGGGGCGTTCAGCTCGTCGGGACAGGTACCACCGCAACTGCAAGGAAAGATCACGGCAGGCAACACCGTTGTTCCGGTTCTGTACAGGAATTCGGATCCACTGGGGTGGCTCTTCGGTGACGGCACGCGTCCGGAATACATTGCCGACGGCGTGCAGAAACTCAATGCGGCGATCAACACTACCCCTGGGCCGAAAGTTGTTCTCGGGCAATCACTCGGTGCAGTGGTGGCACAATACTGGCTGGCGCAGTACGGCCCGACGAGCACCATTCCCGCGAACGAACTACGATTCGTGTTGATCGGCAACAGTATTCGGAAATACGGAGGTCGGATCCGCAGCCAGCCCGCCCACCTCGCCGTCGCCAACGCCGTCCAAGTACCCGGCATCCGCTACCAGGTGCTCGATATCGCCCGCCAGTGGGACATTCATGCCGACCATCCACTGACGACGACCAGCCAGTACCATTCCGCCGCGCTGAACAATGTGAAGGCCGGCGACAGGCCGCCGTACACGCTGCACGCCAACTACAAGAATGTCGACCCGGACCCTGACGCCCCCGGGAATACCAAACTCGTCGAAGGCAACTGGACCTACGTCTGGAGCCGCACCAACGACATTCCATTGTTCTACAGTTCCTGGAACCGGTTGGTGTACGGAGTCTCCGGGATGACTGCGGCTCAGCGAGACCAGCTATGGCGCCCGCGCATCGAGTCGGCGCACATCCGGCCGAAACCCATCCCGTGAGGGATCCCGGCACAGGTGCTGCCGCACCTCGAGTCCCGGTGCGGTCTCAGCGAGTGCATCGGATCGCAGCAATAGGGCGCCCAGTTCGCTGCGACTTGTCGTTCCGGTCTTCTGCATGGCTCGGTAGACGTGGCTCTCGATGGTTCGTACGGAAAGGGTCAGTCGATCTGCCACGTCACGGTTGGACAATCCCTGACCGATCAACATGGCAATCTCGCTCTCGCGGCACGTGAGGGGCAATGATCCGCCTGCCAGGCGGAGCGCCGGAGTATGCGCTCCGCCGCATTGGTCTGACAGCGCCAGTGCGCGGGTCGCTGACCCCAGGGCGGATCCTCGTCGGCCCTGGCGACGGTACGTGACGGCGGCGTGGGCGACACAATCCACCGCAGCGACCGCATCACCCAAGCGCGCGAATTCCTCTGACAACAAGACCAATTCATCTCCATGGCAGCCACTGAGGGCAGCGGCGAATCGGGCAGCAAGCCTGATTCGGGGCCCCTCGACGACAGATTTCAGTTCGCACAACCTGACTTCGCAGGACTGACACCCGAACTGGACGGCGGCTTGCAGGCAGATCACCTCGGCAGCGAAACGGCCCGAATCACGAGCCCTCTCCGCTGCTGCCAATACGACGCTGATCGCCTCGCTGACGGCGCCCTGGCCGGCCATCACCCAGGCCCTGGCCAGGCTCACCTCGTGATCCAGGGTCCGGAATCGGCGTGGCACGTCCTCGAGCTCGGCGAGCATGGTGACAGCCTCGTGAGTCATTCCGCGCATCGCGAGTGCCGTCACATACGGGACGCGGTAGCGATAACCCCACCCGACCGAATGCGACGCCGAGAGACCTTCGGTCGCCTGCTCGAGCAGGCTGCATGCGCTGTCCAGCTGGCCGGCTGCCAGGGCTGCCCGACCGGCCACAGCGGCGCCGAGCAGTTGAATCGCACCCGGGAGACGCTCTGCCTGCTGATGCGTTCGCGCGGCCACCTCGAGCGCGTCACCAACGTGGCCGGACAGCGCCAGCGCACTCACTTCAGCGTCGGCGATGTTGAACCTCATCTGGGGAACATCGAGAGTGCGGGTGGCGACGGTGTACCCCGCGTCAGCTGCGGAGACGGCATCGGTCACGCGCCCGGCGTCCGCGTAGATCTGAGTGAACACCCATGCAAGCTCTGCCCCTATGACGGGAACATGCTGCACCACCACGGATTCGGTCATGCTCAACGCCGTCTGCGGCTCATCCATCGCAAACCAGTACACCGTGCGGAACGCATCGATGTAGGCCCGGTGTTGCGCAGGTATGGTGGGCGCCGCCGCGTCGATGAGTTCTCTGGCGCGCGGCGGGTCGGCCAGCACCCACAGCATGTTGCTGGCCCGCAGGAAAGCCAGCGTGCCTTGATCATCGCCGCTCAGCTGACAGATCGGGATGGCGGCGAACACCGCCTCCGCCTCTTCGCCCCGCCCGAGCCACGAGAGTGCCTGTGCCCGGACGAAATTGGTCTCAGTCCCGGCTCCCGCGCGGATTGCGCTTTCGGCCAATCGATTTGCCATGGGCAAGTCGCCGAACCAGATGGCCCCATGTGCGGCCTTCACCAGCAGAGTGGCGTTCGGGGTGAGGTCGGAGTCGAGGCTCAGTGTCGCGCAGCGTACGACGACACGCATGTCCTCGCGATCACTGGATTCGGCGAGTTCGGTGGCCACCAGTCCGCGTATTCGTCTGAGTCGGCTGCGCGGCGCGCGCCTGCGGCGTACCTGTCCATAGAGCGGATGCGCCACCCGTGCCTCGATGCCGTTGCCGGCGGGCTCCAGGGTGATCAGGCCGCGATCTTCGGCCTCCTCGACCGCTGCGGCGCCCGCGATCCGGGTCATGGCGCCGAGTTCGATCGGCTCGCCCACCGCCAGCACGTCAACGACATCGCGCACCGACGTGGGTATGGCCGCCATCCGCGATTCGATGAGCTCGACGAGGCCGGGAGGGATGACCGGCTCACCGGTCCACCGCCAGGTCCCGTGTTCGCGCACCATTCGGCCGTCGGTCACTTCCTGCTCGACGACGTTCTGCAGGTACAGGACATTGCCCTGGGTCAACGTCCACAACCGCTGGGCGGCGACCGGATCGATCGGGCCTCGCAGCGCCGCCGACAGCAGGGCGGTGGTGGCAGCCAGCGACAGTTTCTGGAGGTCGAGCCGGTCGAACTGCCCGGCCTTCCATATCTCCTGTATCGCGGTTCGAATGGGCTCGTCGTCTCGGACCGTGAGTACCAGCCGCGCCGACTCCTGCTGAACTATCTGCTGCACGACGAACGTCGAGAGATCATCGAGCTGGTGTACGTCGTCGACGCTCAGCACCACCTTCGGCGCAGCCGAAGACCCTGCAGTCAACGACTCGGTGACGCCTCGTAACAACTGAACCGTGTCGGTGACGTCCGACGGTGCCCAGGCGGCGAACGCCCCGAGCGGAACAGCACGCGCCGATGAGGTGCCTGCGGTCCAGCGTGTCGTGCATCCGTGCGATGTGGCCGCTGCCATCGCCTCGCGGGCGATGCGACTCTTGCCGATACCTTCGGGTCCACAAATGAGGATGCCGGAAACGGCCGGGGCCGAGATAGCGGCCTCGATCGCACCCATCTCCCTGGCGCGGCCTGTCATGGGCCACGACAAACGCACCCAGAAAGATTATGAGTCCTGATCCTGGCTCGGGGGAGATAGGCCGATTTCGACTACCCCAGTGGCGGAAGTTGATGGCATCCCAGGCCAGGGGCAGGTATCGGCCCGAATCCTGTCCCCAGGAGGACGGCGCCAGCCCACCAGCCCGGTCAGTGACTGTCGCATGGCACTGCTCGCCTCGCTGCGGAGCTCAATCCCACCTGCACCCGGAGCCGCCGGGGCGCAGTGATGCGACGATGGGCCCATGGCGCGACTGGTGAGGCGGCCGCGGGCGCGTGGGCTCGGCAAGCGGGCGTGGTTGGTGACGTGGACGATTCGACTGGTCCTGTGGACACTGGGCTTCACACGCATCATCCGCACGGTGATCGTCGACGCCGATGTGGTGCCGAAAAAGGGTGCGGTGATCCTGGCTGCGAACCACACCTCCATGATCGACGTGCTGTTCCTCCTGGCGGCGCTGCGCCGCGCGGCGGTAGCGATGGCGATGGCGGAGCTGTGGAAATCGCCGCTCACCCGCTGGTTGGTGGAAGTGCTCGGTCAGATACCCGTGGTGCGCGGCGACTCCGAGTCCGGCAAGCAGGCGATGGAGAGCGCCGCGCACGCGTTGCAAGATGGCGCGCTGGTCGGGATCTTTCCCGAGCAGAAGTGCGTCAAGCCCGGGGAGACCGCGCCCTACCGGCCCGGGGTCGCGGTGTTGTCCCAGCGGACGGGCGTGCCGATCATCCCGGTGCGCCTCGTCAACGCCGATAAGGTGCTGCCGCTGGACCGAAAGTTTCCGGTCTTCGGCCACACCGTGTACGTGATCTTCGGGGAGCCGATCCACCCCGATGACTTCGCCTCGGTGCCGGAACTGCTCGATGAGGTGCGGTTGCGCATCAGCACACTAGACGTGCCGGGATGACGACGGGCGCGGCCCGCTGTGCCTCCGCGGTAGACTACGACACCCGTGAACGAGATCGACACGAGGCCATTCAGTCGAGATGTATTAGCACGACAGAGTTTTCGGGCAACGAGTGCATGGCGGTCACCTGCTGGGCCAAGCGGTCATGGCGGCGGCCGCGACAGTGGAAGGCGACCGGCGCGTGCCGGTGTCGTTGCACACCTACTTCCTGCCCTCCGGGCAGGCCGGTCAACCCCTGCGCTACAAGGTCATTCGAACCCCACCCCACGGAGGTTCACGCTGTCTCGGCCCCTGCTGCGCCACCTCCGGCGATCTGGTGGCGACCGTCGCGCGACAGGGTTTGTTCACCGGAGCGGTCTGAGTGCCTGGACACCGGGAGACGTCGAGCTCTGCAGTGAGATCATAGGGCCATGACCGCAACGCTCGTCGCGAAGAATGTGGCCGGCGGATTCGCCCACCGAACTCTGTTCGAGGGGGTGGACCTGACCGTCGCTCCGGGTGACGTCGTCGGAGTGGTCGGTGCCAATGGTGCAGGTAAGAGCACGCTGCTGCGGATTCTGGCCGCAGATCTGGAACCGCTGGACGGGACGGTCAACCTCGCGCCAGCCGACGCGTTCGTCGGATGGCTACCGCAGGAGCATGAGCGGGTCCAGGGCGAGACCGTCACCGCGTACATCGCCCGTCGCGCGGGCTGCACCGAAGCCACCCAAGCCATGGAAGCAGCCGCGGCGGCGTTGGCAGACCCAAGCCCGTCGGATGCCGATCCGGCCGACGCCTACTCCGCGGCGTTGGACCGCTGGCTCGCCAGTGGCGCCGCGGACCTCGACGAACGACTCCCGGCGGTGCTGGCCGACCTGGGCCTCGACTCGGACGCGGTGCAGCCGGAGTCGACCCTGATGACCGCACTGTCAGGTGGGCAGGCCGCCCGGGTGGGACTGGCGGCACTGATGGTCTCGCGGTTCGACATCGTCCTGCTCGATGAGCCGACCAACGACCTCGATCTCGACGGACTGATGCGCCTCGAGAACTTCGTCCGCGATCTCCGCGGCGGTGTGGTGCTGGTGAGCCACGACCGAGAGTTCCTGGCCCGCACCGTCACCCGGGTTCTCGAGCTGGACCTGGCCCAGAACACCACCACCGTCTTCGGGGGCGGCTACGAAAGCTACCTCGAAGAACGGGCAGTCGGGCGCCGGCACAAGCGCGAACAATACGACGAGTTCGCCGACAAGAAAGCCGATCTCGTGGCACGGGCCCGCACGCAGCGGGAGTGGTCGAGCCAGGGTGTCCGCAATGCGATGAAGAAGTCGCCCGACAACGACAAGATCCGGCGACGGGCGGCCAGCGAGTCCAGCGAGAAGCAGGCGCAGAAGGTGCGTCAGATGGAAAGCCGCATCGCCCGCCTCGAGGAGGTCGCCGAACCCCGTAAGGAGTGGGCACTGGAGTTCACCATCGGCGTCGCGGCCCGGTCGAGTTCGGTGGTGGCGACACTGGACAACGCCGTGGTGCGACAAGGTGACTTTGTCCTGGGCCCGGTGTCTTTGCAGGTTGATGCCGGCGAGCGGATCGGCATCACCGGCCCCAACGGAGCTGGGAAGTCGACCTTGCTACGGCTGCTTCTGGGGCGCCAGCAGCCCGATGACGGCCGAGCGAGCCTGGGCGCCAACGTCGATATCGGCGAAATCGACCAGGCTCGTGCGGATTTCACCGGCCCGGGGCGGCTCGTTGATCGCTTCGAGCAGCGGGTGCCGGACTGGACGACAGCCGATGTGCGCACCCTGCTCGCCAAATTCGGGCTGCGCGCCGACCATGTGGAGCGCGCGGTCGACGAGCTCTCCCCCGGTGAGCGAACCCGCGCCGGCCTGGCGCTGCTGCAGGCATGCGGCACCAATGTGCTGGTTCTCGACGAGCCGACGAACCACCTCGACCTCGCCGCCATCGAACAACTCGAGCAGGCCCTCGAAACCTACAGTGGTGCCCTGTTGCTGGTGACGCATGACCGTCGGATGCTGCAGAACGTCAGGTTGGATCGTCGGTGGCTGGTCGAGAACGGACGCGTCGTCGAGTTATGACTACTGACCGTCTGCCACGAAGTGGGTGTCCGCACCGGTCTTGAACACCACGTAGGCGCGTTTCCACGGGGCGTCGTCGATCAGCCGCCACTTGTGGCCGGAGCCGGTGTGGTCGACGGCCAGCAGGACGTCACCGGGGTGGATGGTGAACGTTTCGCCGCCCACCGTCGAGAATTCCAGGACGCCGGACAGCGTGATGACGTACTGGGGAATCGGGTCGTTGTGCCAGTCGAACGACGAATGCGCCGCGGTTTCCTTGAATTCGATCGATTCTGCATCCACCAGGAGTCCGCCGGTGATGCTGCCGTGCTCGACGTGGGAGTTGCCGTCGGTACCGGTATAGAGGCGATAGGCCCGGATCATGGTCTTGTCCTTTGGTCGATTGCTGGTTGATTGCTCTTGATTCTCGGAACGTCCGCGGCGGAAGCTTCGACTTGGAGCTCAATCGGTGGTGGCATGACGAACTACGATGTCACGCACGCGCATCGGTACCACCAGTCCGATTGCCATGGCGGCGATCACGCCGATGGCCAGTGCGCCGTCCGACGCGGTGGCTGCCAACAGTTCTGCGGAGGAATCGGCTTGTAGTTGCAGAATGCCACTGAGCATCCGGAACACGTACATGCCGGGGATCAATGCCACGACAGCAGCGAAACCTATGGCTGCGAAGGGCATCCGAAGAATGTGTGAGAGAGGCACGAGTAGGACGCCCACCAGTAGACACGCGATCAGGGCGGCGGTAGCAGGTCCCATGGGCTCGATACCGAGCAGCCACCAGTGCGCGCCGTGAGCCACCATGCCTGCACATACCGGCCAGGCGATCATGCGATAGGGCATGGAGAAATAGACCGCGTACGACGCGGCGGCCACTGCCGCAGCCAGGACATCAACGGGCAACGGCGCCGTGGCGATGTCACCGGTGACGGGCAGTCCCTGGCCGCCCACTCGAAGACCCAGGATGAGGCCGGTGGCAATCGCAGCCAGAATCATTGCGGCATAGCCTATTCGGGCCAGCCCAAGGGAAATCCGCAGGGAGATGAGGTCAAGTGCGCCATTGAGGACGTGCGGTCCGGGAACCAGGACCATGGCCGGGCACAGCGCGATCACGCCTGCCGCTCCCAGTTGCAGATGCACCGCCACCGCACCGATGACGCCTGCCACTGTCGCGGCGGCGAAGGCCTGAACCAGGATGCCGATACCGTAGCGCCCCAGGATACGACGAACAGTCCCGCCGACGGCAGCACTCATTGCGGCGAGCGCCACGGTGCGGACGTCGCCGGCGCCGAAGATCACCGCCAGCGCACCGGCACCGGTGGCGCAGGCCAGGACGAAGGCGGCCCCACCCGACCCCTCGAGCGTCGATGCTGCTGCGATCCCGGCCGCCACCTCGGTGGATTCGAGTGGGCCGTCCTCGGCCCGGTCGATGACCCGCATGGCGGCGGCAACCCGACGCATGTTGATGCCCGGAGGCGACAGTGCCGCCACCCGCGGTGGTGTGCCGGCGATCGTGAGCGATTCCCAGGACGGAATGAGCACACCATGGATGCCCAGCCCCGAGTTCAACCTGTCCACCGCGAGTAGCGTTGTGCTGGTGGACTGTCCGTTGTTCTGCAGCAGCACCGCGGCGTCGAGCATCACATCGAGCGGTTCAGGACACTCTACGGAGTTCGGCGTGGTCACGGATATCTCCTCAGAACGGTCCCACCATGTCGGATGGCACGACAATACGGTCGAAGTCCTCGGCCGTCACCAGCCCAGACGCCAGCGCGGATTCACGTAGCGTGCGCCCCGTGCGGTCGGCGTCATGGGCGATTGCCGACGCATCGTCGTAGCCGATCACCGGGGACAGCGCCGTCACCAGCATGAGGGAGCGGTCGACGAAGTCGGCGATCCTGGTGCGGTTCACGTCGATACCCTCGATGCAGAATTCGCGGAACTTCTCACAGGCATCGCCGAGGATGCGGGCGGAGTGCAGAAAGCTGTTGATGATGATGGGCCGCATCGCATTCAGCTGAAAGTTCCCTTGAGATCCGGCAATGGCCAGCCCGGAATCATCGGCGATCACCTGGATGCACACCATCACCATGGCCTCGCACTGAGTCGGGTTGACCTTTCCCGGCATGATCGAACTGCCGGGCTCGTTGGCAGGCAACCTCAGTTCGGCGAGTCCGGCCCGAGGCCCCGACGCCAGCCAGCGAATGTCGTTGGCAATCTTCATCAGTGTGACGGCGAGCCCGCGCAGGGCAGCGCCCGCGGCCACGATACCGTCCAGACCACCGAGGGCCTCGAACTTGTTGGGGGCGGTCACGAACGGTCTACCGGTCAGCGCGGCGATCTCGCCGGCGATGTCGGGCCCGAAGTCGTGCGGTGCATTCAGCCCGGTGCCCACGGCGGTGCCGCCGGCCGCCAACCGATACAGCTCACCCTGGGCGGCGTCGACCCGGTCGAGCGCGGTCTGCAGTTGGGCCGCCCAGCCCGACCACTCCTGGCCGACCGTCAGCGGGACAGCATCTTCGAGGTGTGTGCGCCCGATCTTGACCAGGTCGTCCCATTTCGTCCCAGTGATCGCGATCGCCGACTGCAGTGCTCTCGCCCGCGGCAACAGCCGGCCTTGAAGTTCCAGTACTGCGGCGATATGCATCGCGGTGGGGAAGGTGTCGTTGGACGACTGCCCCATGTTCACGTCATCGTTGGGGTGAATGGGCTTCTTGGAACCCAGTTCTCCACCGAGTAGCTGGATGGCGCGGTTGCTGATCACCTCATTGAGGTTCATGTTGGATTGTGTTCCCGAGCCGGTTTGAAACACGTAGAGCGGGAAGTTGTCGTCGAGTTCCTTGCCGATCACCTCGTCGCAGACCTGGCTGATGACATCGGCCTTCCACTGAGGCAGCCGTCCGGCACGGGCGTTGACCCGCGCGGCGGCCTTCTTGACGTAGCCGTAGGCGTGGTAGACCTCTTTCGGCATCCGGTCGTTGCCGATGGAGAAGTGGATCAGCGACCGCGCGGTCTGGGCACCCCAGTAGCGGTCGGCCGGTACCTCGATGGTGCCCATCGAGTCGGATTCGATGCGGGTTCCGTGGGCGTCGATGCCGATGGGGATGCTTTGGATCTGCGGGTCGGGCTGTGCCATGCGGAGTCCGTTCTACGAGAGTGTCTGCCGATGGCTGTTATTCGAGTGGTCGATGCAGACGTCGACGCGGTGATGTCGACAACTCTTCCCGAGACTCGAGCTGGGGTCGTCGACGCTAACCCCCAGCATCGGCTTCCTGCGGGCATGACCGGGACGTGGGGGATAACGGGTACCACGCGGTGGTGCGACGATGGGGCCATGACCACGCACGGTGAGAAGCCACCGGTGACCTATCTCGGCGAGTTGCGGACCAATTGGCAGCCGTTGGTCGCCACGACCGCCGGTCTGAGCGTCGGGCTGAGTTTGAGCGCCTACACCAACGCCGCCATGGGGCCACACTTTCTGGACGCGTTCGGTTGGAGCCGTTCGGATTTCGTGCTGACCGGCGTGATCACCCTGCTCACCTTCGTGTTCCTGCCCGTCTACGGTCGGCTCACCGACATCCTCGGCGTGCGCCGGATCGCGATCATCGGGGTGATAGGTCTCCCTGCGTGTTGGATCGCCTATTCGCTCATGTCGGGGCCCATCTGGCAGTACTTCGCGATCAACGTCGCGATCATCGCGCTGGGCGTGACCACCACCCCCGCCATCTACAGCCGCATCGTCGCCACCCGTTTCGACCAGGCCCGCGGCCTGGCCTTGGCCATCGCCATCTCGGGTCCACCGTTGCTCGGCGCCATCGGCACGCCAGCGCTCGCGGTGGTGAACCGCGAATTCGGCTGGCGGGTGGGGTGTCTGGCGGTAGCGGGCACCGTCGCCGTCATCGGCGCCATCGCCCTGCTCATGGTCCCTAGGGGCGATCAGGTGGCTGGGTCCACCCGCAGTAGACGGGATACCGGCATCGACTACCGGATCATCGGCCGGAGCCCGGTGTTCTGGATTCTGCTGACGGGGGTGTTGCTCTGCAACCTCTACCACACGGTGACCACCTCCCAACTCGGTGTGATGTTGGGTGACTCGCTGGAATCCGGCGAGGCGGTCGCGGTGCTCATCTCGGTCTTCGCCGTCGCTGTCGTCGCCGGCCGGTTCGTCTGCGGTGTAGCGCTCGACCGGCTGCCCCCACAGGTGGTCGCCGCGGTGGCGATGGCCCTGCCGGGTGCCGGCTGTGTCCTCATCGCGTCCCCGTTGGACAGCGTCGCCGTGCTGGTATTGGCCGTGTGCTGCCTGGGGGCCGCGTGGGGCGCCGAGGGCGACGTCATCGCCTACCTGGTGGCGCGGCGGTTCGGTCTGGAGATCTACAGCACGGTACTCAGCCTGCTGTTCGCCGCCGTCGGCGTCTCTTCGGCGCTGGGCGCCTTCATCCTGAGCCGCACACTGCAGGTCAGTCAGAGCTTCGACGGGTTCCTGATCTTCGCCGGGATCGCCGCCCTGCTCGGCGGCAGCTCGTTTCTGCTGCTGGGCCGCTACCCCGTGGTGGCACCGGCAGCAGACGAGGTGGACCGCCCGCTGGGAGAAGACCAGCCCGCGTGAGCGGACCTACCAGCCGGCGTTCCGGGCCAGTTCGATGGCATTTGAGCTCACGAACGTGCCCGCACTGGGCGCGCCGCGGCAGGATCCGTCGGACTCACCGGGCCGCTTGACCCACAGGAAGGCGTCGATCTGAGGGTTCCCGGTGGCCGTGGTGGGCGCCACGCCCAGTGCACGGCCGCTGGGGTTGCACCAGTACAGATCGTCACCTTCCACCGGCCCGGCACCATTGCGCGAGGTGTCGATGACAAACGGCTTGCCGCCGGTCATCCCCGAAATCGCATTGCCGTACCCCACCGACTCCTCGGTGGTGAAGAAATTGGCGGTGTTGAGGCTGAAGCCGCGGGCCTTGCCCACCCCGACCTGGTTGAGCCGGCCGGCCATGACGTCGGCGGCCACCCAACGTGAGTGCCCGGCGTCGACATAGACCGCCGTGGCTGGATTACGGGTCAGGGTGTCGACGGCGTAGCCGATCAGGTCGAAGCGCTCCTGCTGCTGCCCGGGGGACAGGCAGTCGGCCATGGCCAGCGCATCGGGTTCGAGGATGATCGCGGCCGGTCCGCCGCCGATGGCGCCGGCGACGCCGTCGATCCAGGCCCGGTAGGAATCACCCGAGCCGAACCCACCCGCGGCAAAACTCCCGCAGTCGCGATTGGGGATGCCGTAGAGCGCCAGGATCGGCATGGTGCCGGCGGCTTGGGCATCGGCGATGTACTTTGCGTCCACCGACGGCGTGGACAGGTGGTCCATCCAGTAGGCCGTCGGCGTGTTCACCACCCTGGCCAACAAGGGGTCGGGATTGCCGGCCGCGGCGCGCGTCCCCTTCGAGTTGGGGTTGACGTAGAACGGTCGACCGACCAGCGGGTTTCCGTCGGCGACCAGGCGCATGGCGGGAGCTGGGCCAACCTGTGCCGGGGCAGCTGTGTAACCCACACCGACTACGGCTGCCACCGCCAGGAAAGGAGAGACCCACCGCGCGACCGTGCCAAGAGCTGAAGACATCACCCCAAAAACATATTGAGGCAGCGCAGTAAGCGCCAATCGCCGAGCTATTCCACGATGAAGACGGGGATCAAGCGATCGGTCTTGGTCTGGTACTCGGCGTAGGGCGGGTATGCCGCGACGGCGAGTGTCCACCAGTGCTCACGTTCAGCGCCCTCGATTTCGCGGGCAGTGCCGGTGGTGACCTTGTCGCCGTCCTGCACGGTGACCGCCGGGTTGGCCTTCACATTCCAGTACCAGGAGGGGTGCGCAGGATCGCCGCCTTTGGACGCGACCATCGCATACTTGCCGGATTCCTCGACGCGCATCAGCGGGACGTAGCGCTTCTTACCTGATTTGGCGCCGGTGGTGGTGAACAGCACGATCGGCCGGTCCAGCACCTCGACGCCATCGGTGGTGCCCTGCTCCAGGATGCGAGCAGTCTGGTCGCGGACCCAGTCAGTGGGGCTCAGTTCGGCATTCTCAGTCACGACGCCCTCAACACCGGAGATACGGCGATTATTCCCGTTTCGGCGTGTGCAGGGCGGCGCATTGGCGCGACGCCACCTCGATCGTCCCCGTGTGATGGGCGGCCCGAGCGCCGTTGGAGGCTTTGCCCTGTAGGCCGGAGATGGCGGTGGGAAAGATTGAATCATACTGATGCACAACAGAATCGAGGTTCATGCCGGCACTCTTCCGGCTGTGCTGCCCACGGGCCGGCCGGAACCGGCGGCCGACGGCAGGAACTCTTTTCCGAGAGACGTGTGGGTGGCGCAACGAGAACTTAGCTGCGGCGTTGCGGCAGCGATATGACCGACTGGTGAACTCGCACAGTCCCGAGGTCCGCACCTCACCCGTTCTGTTTGCAAGGGAGTCATGGAACCGACGCTGAAGCTCGCGCTCGACCTGTCGTTCACCCACACCGAGGGTGCGTGGCGCAACCCGGGTTCGTGGGTCAACTATCCGTACTACACCCAGCCCGACATCTGGGAGGACGTCGCCCGCATCGCTGAGCGCGGCTGCATCGACATGGTGTTCTTCGGCGACGGCGTCGGCATTCCGGACACCTGGGAGGGCAGCATCGACGCCGCCGTGAAGTGGGGTCTGCAGTGGCCGCGCCACGACATGAGCCCCACCATCGCCCTGATGTCGAGGGTCACCGAACACCTCGGCTTCGGTCTGACGTTCTCCCCGACGTACATGCACCCCTACTACGTCGCGCGGCACGTCGCGTCGCTCGATCACGTGACCGGCGGCCGGATGGCGCTCAACCTGGTGACCTCGGCGCGTCGCTCGGACGCCGCGAACTTCGGCTTCGACGAACTGATGGAGCACGACCAGCGCTATGAGCGCGCCGATGAGTTCATCGACGTGTTGAAGGGCCTCTGGAGCACCATCGAGCCCGACGCGATCGTGCTCGACCGCGAAACCGGGGTCTTCGCCGATGCGGAGAAGGTGCATTACCTCGATCACGCCGGCGAGTTCTTCAACGTCAAGGGTCCGCTCAACATGCTGCCGGCGCCGCAATACCACCCGCCGCTGATCCAGGCAGGTGCGTCACCGCGAGGGATGAAGTCGTTCGCCCGCAACGCCGACATCGTCTTTGTCTCGCGGCCGACCGCCGCCGGGATGGTCAAGTTCCGTGCCTCGCTCGACAGTCACCTCGCTGAGGTGGGCCGCACACCCGAGGAGATCCAGGTGCTGTGGCCGGTCCACCCGATGATGGGGGAGTCGGTGGCCCATGCCAAGGAATTGGAGGCGCAGCTGATCGAGTCGGTGCCGCTGGAGGCCGGCGGGGTTTTCATGTCGCACAAGAGCGGTTTCGATTTCTCCACGCTGCCCGAGACGTTCACCGTTGCCGAGGCCACCGCGGCGATCGAGGCGGCCCATGGGTCCACGGCCTACCTGCCGAAGATGGCCGAGATGGTGGGCCCCGACGGAGTGTTGACCAAGCAGATGTTCCAGCAGTTGGGCCGCGAGACCATGGTCGCCGGCGGCCCGACGCTCTACGGCACCGCCAAAGACATCGCCGATCAGATCTGCGACCTGCACTCCGAGACCGGACCCAACGTCGGCTTCATGATCACGATCATCAACTTCATGCCGCGCAATGCGATGGATTTTGTGGAGAAGGTGGTGCCGATCCTGCAGCAGCGCGGGGTGTTCAAGACCGACTACGGCACCAACAAGACGCTGCGGGACAATCTCGGCGTGCCCCTGAAACGCTGGACGACGCCGAACCCGGTGTGAGCGCCCACAGTTTGGCTGCGGTCCGCGCGCGGTTCTCGTCGACCTCGGTCAGCCTGGCCGCGATGGTGGTGTCGCTGGCTCACCTGATCTATGTGCCGGCGATCCCTCTGGTGAAGGACGAGCTCGGCATCAGCGCGGCCAGCGTTGCCTGGACCATCGCCGCCTTCACGCTCAGCCAGTCCGTCGCCCAGGTATTGGTGGGACCGATGGCCGATCGCACCAACGGCACCCGGCTACTGCGGATCGGACTGGTGCTGTTCCTGGTGTCCAATGTCCTGATCCTGGTGTTGCCGACCTTCCAAGGGCTGATGGCAGGCCGGATCATCACCGGCTTCGGCGCGGGAATGGCCACCGGCGCGGGCTATGCCCTGGTGGCGCAAGGATCCACCGCCGGAAAGAGCCGGGAACGCGCCATGGCCGCCTACCAGGGAATCATTGCGGTGGGTGCGGTAGCCGGACCCAGCAGCGGTGCGGCGATCATCGCGCTCACCGGTCGGTGGGAGCACGTCTTCGTCGTCCTGCTGGCGGCGTCGGGCATCGCGTTGCTCCTCAGCTACCTCCTTCCGCCACCGAAGGTCGCGTTCCACGCGCCCACTCCTCGGGAGATGTGGCAGGCGGCGCGGCACCGCGGGGTGCTGGTCATGGCTCTGGTCAGCGGTGTCGTCGGTGTCGTGATCATGACGATGCACAGCTCGCTGTCGTTCGTCTTCGACGACGGGACACTGCCGCAGGAATGGATGGCGGCGGTCGGCTTCGGGATGATCCCCTGCGGGGTGCTGTCGGGGACCATGCTGGTGCGGTATCTGGTACAGCGCTACGAAGGCCGGTCGCTGCTGGGTGTCGCTCTGGTGTGGCTCAGCGGCGGGGTGGTGTTGTACGGCCTCGTCCAGGAGTGGACGGGCGGTGCCTCGGTGTGGCTGTTCCCGGTCCTGTTCGCCAGCGGTATCGGGCTCGGCGCCGGCATGGCGCTGACGGTGGGGGTGGCGACCTCGTTGGCGGCATCGTCACCGGGAACCGTGTCGGCCGTCGTCGTCGTCGCGCGCAACCTCGGCACGACGATCGCCCCCTTCGTCGTCGGGTTCGCCTACGACGCCCAGCACCTCTGGGCGGCGTACCTCGTCTCGGTGGTGCTGGTGGCCGTCGCGGGCGTGGTGATGGCGCTGTGGGCACGCAGTTCACGCCGGGCACGCATCGCGGAAGTGCGGGCAGACGTCGCGGTCTGACGCAACGGTCGGTCTGCAGTCCGGTCGCCGACGTGTCAGGCTCAATCCGGTGGACTCCATGCAGTGTGTGCGACCAGCCCCACCGATGCAGACATCGGCCCGGCGCGTCTACGAACTACTGCGCTCGGCCATTCGCACCGGTTACTTTCCCGCGGGCGCGCAATTGGTCGAGTTCGAGCTCGCCAAGGCGCTGTCGACCAGCCGCAATGCCCTGCGCGTCGCGCTGCAGCTATTGGCCGAGGAAGGTGTCGTGGAGCGCAACCCGCGCACCGGCACCATCATCACCTCCGCCATGGTGCAGATCACCTTGAACGAGATGGACGCCGACGCGCGGACGCAGACCTCGGGCCGGATCGCTGACCTGCCACCTACCGATGTATTCGACGAACAACTGCTCGACGAGCGGGTGATTCCGACCTCGCCCTACATCCGTCGCCGCATGCAGACAGACGAGGACTTTGTCCTCATGCACGAGCGACTCATCAGCGTCCGCGGTGAACCCCACCATGTGTGGATCGGCTACGTCAGTGCCGACGTCGACTACGCCACGGTGCGTCCGAATGGTGAGCGCGAGCCGATCTTCTTCGAGCGGTTCGGGGTCGAGTACAGCCACGCCGAGGACAGCGTCGAGGCCGTACCGTGCGAGCTGCGCACCAGCCGCCTGCTGCAGGTTGCGCCGGGGTCGCCGATCCTGCTGTGCGAGACCCTGATGTACGACGTCACCGGCAGAATTCGTGAGCTCCGGTTCCGCTACAACCGCGGCGATCGTGCCGCGTACAAAGTGGACCATCGGTAAGCGCCACGGCACAAGGGATTTCGCCAGCCTGCGCCGTGTCCCTACGCTGGTGTCATGTTGTTCCTCCTCTTCGGGTTCGGTACCAAGCAGAAGCTCATCGGCGCGGGGGAGGTGCGGACCTGTCCGCGTTGCCACAACACCACGCAGTGGACGCAGATGCGTGAGTTCAAACAGTTCACCCTGTTCTTCATCCCGGTGGCACGGTGGAAGCGCAGGCAGTTCGAGGTGTGCGGCATCTGCGGTGCCGCCGTCGCCGGATAACGCGCCGGGTTCGCCGGCCGGCATCGGGGTAGTCCAGTCACCATGACCAAGCGCGACGACCAGCTCGAAGAGCATCTGACGGCCGAGGAAGACGACGGGTCGGCTGAACTCCAGCCCGAGGACGGCGGTGCCGCGGAGTCGCCTCCGGACAAGCCGAGTGCTGCGGAACCACCCCTGAGCTGACACCCCCGTCAGCCGGGCCCACCCGTCGGACAAGATGAGCGGGTGACCCCCGCACCATTGACCATCCCGGCGCTGCTGCAGCGCAGCGTCCGGGAGTTCGGCAGTTCCACCTACCTCGTCAGCCCTGCCGGGCGGGTGACGTACGCCGACGTCGACCGGCAGTCGGCCCTGGCGGCCCGCTGGCTGCTCCAGCACGGAGTGGGCAAGGGAACCCGCGTCGGACTTTTCTTCCCCAACGGAATCGACTGGGTCACCTGGTGGCTCGCGGTATCGCGCATCGGTGCGGTGGCTGTGCCGCTGAGCACCCTCTACACCCCAGCTGAAATCGTGAAGGTGTTGCGGCTGGCCGATATCGGGCTGCTGGTCGCCCCGGCACACGTGCTGCACATCGATGTCGCCGAGCGGCTCGAAGCCGCACTGCCCGAACTCGCCGACCACCAGTCCAACCGGCTCGCGCTGCCTGCCGCACCGTATCTGCGTGGCATCGCCATCACCGGCGATGTCGGTCGGCCTTGGGCGACCCTCGTAAATGACGCTGCCGCAAGAGTTTCCGACGAGGTGCTCTCGGCGGTCGAAGCCGAGGTCACGGCCGCCGATCTCGCCGTCATGGTGCACACCTCGGGGTCGACCGCGGATCCGAAGGGCGTGCTGCACACCCACGGCACCCTGGTCCGGCAGACATCGACGTGGCCGAACGCGATCCGGACCATCACCGGCTCCAGCGGTGAAGTCCGCATCCTGTGCGCAATGCCGTTCTTCTGGGTCGGAGGATTGCTGGCCGCCACCGGGGCACTGCACGAACCGCTGACCGTGGTGGTGATGCCCAGACTCGATGCCGAGACCGCGCTCGACCTTGCCGAGCGGGAACGCGTCAACGGGATCGTGGGCTGGCCGGCGTTCACCCAGCGGCTACGTGAGCATCCGTCGTTCTCCCGTCGTGATCTCAGCAGCGCGCCGATGCTCCAGGACGGCCCGCTCGACATCGCGATGACCGGTGTCCCTGACGGATTTCCGGTGCACCGCACCATGACTGAGACCGCCGGCGGTTTCGCCTACACCGAGATGCGCATCGTCGACGACCGGGGCCGGCCGGTATCGCCGGGTGTCACCGGTGAGCTGTGGATCCGCGGTATCGGGGTGATGGCCGGTTACAACAAGCGGGAGCGTGTGGACACGTTCGACGAGGACGGCTGGTACCACACCGGAGATCGCGTCTACCGCCGAGACGACGATCCCCGGGTGTTCTACGTCGGCCGCACCACCGACCTGATCAAGGTGGCCGGCGCGAACGTCTCGCCACTGGAGGTGGAGGCCGTCTTGGCGGAGTTCCCCGACGTGGCCCAGTGTGTGGTCCTCGGCGTGGACGATCCAGAGCGGGGCGAAGAAGTATGCGCCGTCGTGGTTCCAGCCACGAATGTCGACGTCGAGTCATTGGACCACCGGGCTCGCGAACGACTGTCCTCGTACAAGGTGCCCACCCGCTGGGTCATCGTCACCAGCGACCAGATACCGACGCTGCCGAGCGGCAAGTTCGACCGGACATCGTTGCGGAAGTGGATTGTCGAGAACCGGTGATCTCGGCCGCTGGCCCGGGTCGGAACAAGCTGTCTCGCAGGGGTATTCGGTGATCTGCCGGCTTTGGTGAAGTCGGCCGAAAAAGTACTGGTGCGACGCCGATGTGGGGCGTACAGTCGTCTGTACGACGGGTTCGGGAGTGACTGATCCAAAGAGCCGACTAGGGATGAAAATCGGCCGCGCTGCACTGAAAAGACGCGCCCACATGTCCTCCCGAACCCGCCCTTGTTCTGGGGGCGGCCACTTGACTATGCCGTTACGTCCGGGTGTCTCATCGAGTGGTGACGCTCAACGAGACGACTCAGACCAACGTTCAGGTGACGGATGCCGACTATGCGCGCGCTGAGCAGATGCTCGCCCCATATCGGGCGCGGCGAGTGCCTGGCATCTCGGTGCAACCACAATGGTTGTCGGAGGGAAAGCGATTCTGGTACCAGGTGGGTAGCCGATACGTCGTCGTAGATCCCGACAGCGGCACCCGTGAGGACGCCTTCGACCACGACCGGCTGGCGACTGCACTTTCCGTGGCGACCGGCCATGCGGTAACTGCCGACGATCTCCCGATCACCGCCGTCGAGATCGACGACACACTGCAGTTCACCGCCTTCGACTCGCGGTGGCAGTGGTCAGAGGACGCAGGTAGGTGCGTCAAGGTCGAGGATGAGCAGCCGGCGCCGGTCGGCGACGTCGTATCCCCGGACAAATCATGGGTGGCGTTTCGCCGCGACGGCAACATCTGGGTCCGATCGCGGGATGGTGAGCAGGAGTTCCCGCTCACCGACGACGCCGAGCCGGAGTTCGACTACGGCGGGCTGCCCGACGCCACCGGCGCACGGGCGTTGATGCGATTGCTCGGACTGCCCAAGCTGTTCCACGTGTCCTGGTCACCGGATTCGACCCGGATCCTGGCGCAGCGCATCGATCAACGTGACCTTCCCGAACTGGTTCTCATCGAATCCGCACCAAGCGGCGGCGGTCGCCCGGTGGAGCACCGCACCCGGTACCCGATGCCGGGGGAAGCGGCGCAGGCAACGCTGTCCTGGAATGTCTTGGACGTGCGCGACCGCACCGTGGTCCGACAACAGGACGAGCCGACCACGATCACCCACCCGACCGCCATCGTGTACGCGTGGTGGACGGGCAAGGAGGGGGAGGCGGTGCACTTTCTGCACCAGTCCCGCGATGCACGGACGCTGGAACTGCGGCGTCTCGATCCGGCCAGCGGCGCCACCACCACGGTGATCAGTGAGACCGGCCAGACCCGTGTCGACCCCACCCCGCAGCTGGGTGATCCGACGATGACGCGGGTGCTGGACTCCGGCGAGATCCTGTGGTGGTCACAACGCGACGGGTGGGGCCACCTGTACCTCTATTCAGCAGACGGGCAGCAGGTCACGCAGGTCACCACGGGGCAGTGGCTGGTGCGCAGCGTGTTGTGGGTCGATGAAGAGCATCGGCAGGTGTGGTTCGTCGCCGGCGGACTCGACGACGACCCCTACGTTCGCCAGATCTGCCGGATCGGGCTCGACGGCTCCGGGTTCACCCGGCTGACCGACGACGGACTCGACCATGATGCGGTCAGTCCACCCGAGGGCGGCTACCTCGTCGACCGGGCCTCCACCCCGAGTCAACCGCCCCGTTCGGTCGTTCTCGACGGCGATGGGCAGGTTCTCGTCGAACTCGAATCCCCCGGCACGGAAATGCTGGAAGCGCTCGGGTGGACGGCACCCGAGAGATTCCGCGCCACCGCCGCCGACGGCAAGACGCCGATCTACGGTCTGCTGTGGCGACCGCACAATTTCGACCCCCAGAAGAGCTATCCGATCATCGAGCACATCTATCCCGGGCCGCAGAACTTCCGGGCCGGTCCGTCGTTCAACGAGATGCACTTCGGCGAGCCGGAAGCGTATGCTGCGCTTGGCTTTGCAGCGGTGGCCATCGACGGTCGGGGCACCGCCGGACGTAGCAAGGCCTTCCATGACCACTCCTACGGCGACCTGGGCAATGCCGGGGCACTGGATGATCATGTGGCCGCGATCCGCGAGCTGGGCCGCCGGTATCCCTGGCTCGACACCAGCCGGGTGGGCATCACCGGGCAATCCGCCGGCGGTTTCGCCGCCGCCCGCGCGGTGTTGAGGTACCCCGAGGTCTACGGGGTCGCGGTGTCGGTGTCCGGCAACCACGACAACGGGGTGAACCTGACCATGTGGGCCGAGCACTATCACGGTGATGTCAGCGACGAGGGTAAGCGAGCGATCTCCAACGTGACCCTGGCCGGCAATCTGCGTGGGAAGCTACTGCTCATTCACGGGGAGCTCGACGACAACGCGCACACCCACCAGACGATGCGGTTGGTCGATGCACTCATCAAGGCGGACAAGGACTTCGACATGGTGATCATTCCGGGCGCCGAGCATGCCCTCATCGGCCGCCAGCACTACCTCTACCGCCGTACGTGGGACTATTTCGTCCAGCACCTGCACGGCACCCAACCACCCGCGTACCGCCTTTCGCCCCTGCCGATGCCGGCGCTGGCAGGCTGAGCGCGGCCTGTTTGGAACCCCCAAGTGCCCGCGTCTGAGCGACAAGTCGCGACAAATGGTTGTGGTTCGGTGGGCCGGACATGCTGGCCCCACCGCTCATCCCGGACCCCAAGTGCCCGCGTCTGAGCGACAAGTCGCGACAATTATTTGTCCGCACTCCGGAGTTCATCCACAGCCGGCATCAGTGCACATGACGGCCTCAGCGACGGCGTCGGTCTCGTGTGCGAGCTTGCCGGTATGGCTGAACCTTTGGTGCTGCGCGGCATCGAACTGCGCTACGCGTTGACGAACTATCTGTCGCTGCACGGAGAGCGCACCGTGCAGGAGCTCGTCGAGGGTCTCATCTATCTGGGCTTCGGATTCCACGGGCGTCCATCGAAGGCGGTCTCCGACGCACTTCGATGGGAGGTGCGCCTGGGGCGGGTGTACGCGCGTCGTCGTGCCCTGTACGGCCCCGGTGAGATGCCCAGGTCCACGGCGTACCGAATTGACCGTCGGGTGACTGAACTGCGCGAACGGGCTGCGTTGAGTCGACCGGAGGTTACGTCGAAGCATCCGCCATGGCAACACGATCAGACCCAGTGGCGCCCGTGATGGCGCACGCCGTGAACGGATTGTCGCGACTTGTCGCTCAGACGCGGGCAACTGGGTCTCCGAGGTTCAGCCGGCCCGGTGTGGGCGCTGACCGTTCGGACGCCTGCGATGTCCGGGCATTACCGGGCGGGGTCCTCGGCCTTCATGATTTCTCGGGTCCGGCGCAGGATGTCGAGCTGCGCGTCGTTGTAGAGGTCTGACATCGCGGCCGCGATGGTCTCGTCGGCGAAGCGGGCGCCGCCCGGGGCGTCGCTGCGAGATTCACGGAGCCCGGGGTGCGCCGCGTACAGCTGACGGATGTAGGGGACGATGCGTTCGGCGATGTCCTGCCGAGTCGCCTCATCGGCGTCGGCCGGGATGTCGTCGAAGGCGGTGACCCCGGGCTCTTCGGGTGCGTTCTCCAGCAGATCGGCGTAGACCCGCAGGCCCTGCGGTCCCAGCACCCGGGTCAGGACGACCACGAGGGAGCGGTCGGCCTCGGACAACTTGGCCACGGCGTCCGGCTCGACGAACTCCGGGGGCAGGTCGGTGGGCGCCGAGCTCTCGAGGATCAGGCCCAGCTCGGCGCGTGCGCGTTGCAGCCGTTCGATGGTGGCCGCAAGCTCGTCGTCCAAGGCTCGCAGGGCCTCTTCCGGATGATCGTCGGCATCGCCCATGTCGGCGATCTGGGGCAACGAGAAGCCCAGGTCGACGAGCCGCTTGATTCGCACCAGCCGAACCAGATGCGCAACGCCGTATTGCTTGTAGCCGTTGGAACGCCGCTCGGGCTCGGCGAGCAGGCCGACCTGGTGGTAGTGCCGTACCGCCCGCAGGCTGGTGCCGGCGAGCTCGGCGATTTCTCGGGTGCTCCATGCCACAGTTCCATTGTGGTTGATGCAGGCACTTGACTGTGCCGCAGCGTCCGAGTGTGTGCTTGGTGGCATGGCTACACCTGTTGAACCGACACCAACACTGCTCGAACGCATGGGTGGGGTGTCCGGCCTGGTGGTCGGCTCCGTCCCGACCATCGCCTACGTGATCACCAATGCGATCGCCGGGCTGGATGCGGCGGCCCTGGTGGCCGTCAGCGTCAGCATCGGCCTGATCGGCATGCGCAGATTTCGGAAAGAGCCCATCCAGCCTGCTGTCTCCGGGCTGCTGGGGGTCGTCATCGCGGCGTTGATCGCCTTCTACTCCGGCTCCGCGGAGGGCTACTTCCTGCCGGGCATCTGGATGAGTCTGATTGGGGCCGTGGGCTTCGCGATCTCCATCGTGGTGCGACGACCGCTGGTCGGGGTGCTCTGGAACGTGCTCACCAGCGCGGGTGCGCGGAAGGCCTGGCACACCGACAAGAGAGTTCTGTACGGGTTCGACATCGCGACACTCGCGTTCGTCGCGGTGTTCGCCTCGAGATACCTCGTCCAAGACTGGCTTTATGACGCCGGTTCCACCGGGTGGCTTGCGTTCGCCCGCATCGCGATGGGGTATCCGATGCTCGGGCTTGCCCTGCTGGTGACGTACTGGGCCGTCCGCCGCGCACGGGGTCGGCTCGAAATCGAGTCCGACGAACACCGCGAGACGCTGGCCACTAATACGATCGAGCGATGCGAGCTACCAGGGCGGTGAGCCGGCGGTATCTGCGCGGTTCCCAGACTGCGCGGTCGGCGAAGGCCCATGCGTAGGTGAGGCTGCCGTCGTTGATGAAGTCGCGCAGGCCTGGCTCACCCAGATCGGCGGCGGCAAACTCGTAGAGCGACGGGGCACGGGGGAGCAGGATGCCGTAGTCGACCAATCGCCCGGCGAAGTTCTCGGCATCGAGGATCTCGGTGATCGACTGTCCGGCAATCGGATACGCATCGGGCAGGATGTTGCGCAACGAGAGGTAGACATCGACGCTGCGTGAGCGCGGGTCGGCGAGGATGCGGCCGGCGGGCCAGAAGAACGGGCCCAGAGCGGAGCGTGGTTGCAGCAGCACGCTGTGGATGAACAGGACCCGGCCCAGGGTGACGTCCATGAAGAACCTCTCGACAGGAAGTTCCGCTTCGGTCAGCCCGCGGTACTCGATGTAGGCAGCGGCGACGCTGGTGTTGTGGGCCCGGTACCAGGACCTCGGTGAGGGTCGGTCGAGGAACTCGACCCAGCGAGCCACGGCCGGCCGGCTGGCCGTTCCGGGTACTCCTGTCGTGAGGTGATGCGCCTCCCATGAGTCAGACAGCAAGCGCGCGTTGATTGCTCGCCACCAACGGCTGCCGGGGCGTGGCCCGGACGTCGGAGCCAGCGCACCTCGGCGCACCTGCCAGTGCATGAAAGACAGTTCGGCACGTCGGTATCCCTGGATGGCGACGCGGCCGGGCCGGTCGTCGTAGAACGCAGCGGCCAGATCGAGCCGGCGGGCCGGATCGTCCTGCACGTCTTCGACCATCCGAAGCGCGAGCTCTGCGGCCGGGTTTGTCATGGCCGGCCGGATTCCGCTCCCATTCTGCGACGGTACCGTGGCGCGATCGGATTGAAGGCGTCACCGTCCGCGCACCGAGGCGTACGGCTCCAGCAACTGGTCGACGGGCGCGTAGTCATCGGTGAGCGTCTGGGTGTCACCGATCCAGCTGGTGAGAACGTCGCCTTGGGCGATGGTCCACCCCGTGCCGCGTGCGTCCAGCGCGGTTTGTAGGGCGCGGCGGTCCAGCGGTCGGTTCGAGGCGACCACCACCAGGTTGCCGCCGTCCGGCGCGGCGGCCGGGTCGACGCCGACATCGCCGGCTTCGCCGCAGAGGATGACGTGGGCGAAGCTCGACTTCAGCGTGGCCACCTCGGCTCGCGCAAAGGCCATGTTGCGGTGGTCGATCAGGTTGGCGACGTACACACCGTTGTCGGTGAGCACACGGTGGATGTCGGCGATCGCCTCCCTGGTGGTGAGATGCCACGGCACACTGACGCCTCCGAAGGCATCACCGACGATGAGGTCACGACTGCCCGCGCCGAGCCGTCGTAGGCCCAGTCTGCCGTCTTCGACCCGCACATCGATCCCGGTCTCGGAGTCCAGGCCGAGCTGCTCCCGGTCGACGCGCACCACCCCGCCGTCGATCTCAGAGACGAGGCTTTGAGTTCCCGGCCGGGTGGCGGCCAGGTAGCGCGGGAAGGTCAGTCCGCCGCCGCCCAGGTGATAGGCGGTCAACGGTCGACGGGTAGGGAACGCGCTGTCGGCCACCGCCGCCAGCGCGCGAACATACTTGAACTGCAGCACAGTTGGGTCATCGAGGTCGAGGTAGGAATGGTCCAGTCCGTCCAGGACCAGGGTGCGGCCGCCGTCTCGGTCGGGATCGGCGACCACCCGGACGCAGTGGTACTGGGTCTCGGCATCGCACCCGCCGGGCGCGACCCAGCCGGCGAGACCGCCGACGACGATGATCAGCGCGAGCCCCGCAGCATTGACGCGGCTCCACCGGCGCATCCGCCACTCGACCAGTGTCCCTCCGAACACCAGTAAGGCGCCGAGTCCGATCAGGATGCCGCTGATCGGTAACCGCGAGATCAGGACGAAGCCGGTGACGACGGTGCCGGCGATGGCGCCCACGGTGCCGAGCCCGGAGAGTTGTCCCACCACCGTGCCCGTCTGGTCGAGCGTGGTCAGACGCAACTTGGTCACCATCGGCGTCACGGCCGACAGCAGGGCGCCCGGCACCAGGATGGTCATCGCCGCAAGGATCAGGAGAAGCGGTGGCGCCCACTCCGCAGCCATGCGCAACATCGCCGGCGTCAGGGCCACCACAGCGCCCGCGCCGCCCAGCGCGGACCCGATGAGCTTGCGCGGATCGGTGCGGTCGGACATGCGCCCGCCGGACCAGGATCCGAGAGCTATTGCCGCAAGCGCGATTCCGATCACCATGGTGCTGGTCTCGAGCGTGAGGCCGAGATAGGGAGCCAGCAGTCGCAGCGCGGTGATCTCCACCACCAGCACCGCAGCCGAGGCCACGACGACGAGCGTCGCTGCGGTACGTGCGCCCAACTCGGCAAGTGGGGGTGCGGTCACAGGGTCCATCCTTGCAAACCCTGGTGGTAGATCGACGGCGCGACAGATGGTTCTCAGTGCGGGTTCACCGAATGAGCGCTCGCGCGCGCGACAGTTCGGGAAGCGGACTGTCGGCGGGAAGCTTTGCGGCGGCATCGAGGACGGTTTGGCGTGCTTGCGCGCAGCCGACGCCACGAAGTTCGAGATCATCCAGGCCGGCGCGTAATTCGAAGAGAAACGCCCCTTGCGACCGGGCAAGGTCACGGGCTCTGGCGAGCAGTTCTGACCGGGTGCTCGGATCACTGTGGGTGTGGGCCACCGCCCGCAGCAGTTCGGCATCGTAGAAGTGCACCCCGCTGTCTGCGGTGAACTGTAGAGCGGCCTCCAAGCGTGGGCGCGCCTGATCCGGCTGACCGGCGGTGGTCAACAACCGCCCCAGCGCACACCAGTAGAACGGGCGATATGTGCTGGCGCCCAACGCCTGCCACACTTCGATCACCCCGGTGAGCTCCGCGATCTGCGCGTCCAGAGTGGCGGGATCGGGCGCGGGTGCAGCGGCCGACTGGTGCGCGTCGACCAGTGCCTTTTCCGTTGCGCCGAGCAGTTGCCAGTACAGATGGTCGAGGCCGTCGCGTTCGGCGTGTTCGACCAGTTTGCCGGCAAGATCGCGTGCGCGGTCGTACTGCCCCGCTTCGGTGCGTACCCAGATCTCCATGTCGATGGCGTAGAGCCGGTTGTAGGGCTGTTGGGGGTAGCCGAGGTGGCTCGCGCGGTCGATGGCGCCGCTGAGCTGTGCCTCAGCCCCGGAGACATCTCCGCGGATCAGGCAATCCCAGGCGAGGTGTTCGCGGGCCAGTGCCACCGGGTCATGCGGCACCGACCACATGTCCTGGATCTTGCGTTCGTAGTCATCGGGGAGTCCTGAGGCGGCCTGATGGAAATGTGCTCTCGCAGTGTCGAAGTCGCCTCGAAGCCAGGCCACGATGCCGGTAGCGCTGTCGATTGCCGGACGGAACCATCGTTCCCCGTATTCCGTGCCTTGCCGAACCAGCTCCAGGAGTTGGTCGGCGCGGTGGAGGTCTGAGCGCCAGACATAGTAGGCCCCGACCGCGGCGAGCGTCGCGACGAGCTCGTCGTCCCGCAGGTCGGTCCCCGCAAGAACCAGGCAGCGTTCGAAATCGCCGACCGCCACCGAGCTTTGAGCGCCCTCGGCGGTCGCGGTGAGGTAGCCCCGCTCCAACCGAGGGGCAATCTCGCGCCGGTCCCGTTCGGGGCCCGGTGGGCATTGCTCGAGCTGGTCGAGCGCATGAGTCAGAAGAGTGCGGGCCTCGGCGAGCGCCCCACGTTGACGCGCCGCGGAAGTCGCCCGCTGGTACGCCGTTGCCGCATCGGTGTGCAGACCTGCCTGGTGATAGTGGGAGGCGACGAGTTGCCAGTCCGGATCGGCAGTCGAACCGGCGACCAGAGCGTCGGCAACCCTGCGGTGCAATCGCCGTCGTACCGTCGGCGGGGCGAGTTCGTCGACCACCTCCCGCAGCAGCTCATGCCGGAACCGCCACAGATCAGGGCCGGACGGTTCGAGTACCCGGGCGCCGGCGAGCTGCTCGATGACCCGGTCGAGCTCATCGTCGTCGAGATCGACCACTGCCGCCAACAGCGCCCTGTCGACGTGCCGGCCGATGACCGCCGCCGCTTCGACCACCGGTACCACCTGCTTGTCTGCGCGTAAGCGGGCGAACAGCGGTTCGTACAGCGCGTCGGGGATACGGCGATCGCCGGTGGCGACACTCTGCATGTCGGCGACCACCTGTTCCACGTAGAACGGCACTCCGTCGCAGCGGGCCCGCACCTTCGCGCGCTCGCCGGGCGAGAGTGTCGGATCAAGTGCAACGATCAGTTCATCGGTCTGATGATCCGACAACGGCTCGAGTTCGCACGACGTGAGCTGCCACGGGGCCGACAGAGGTGGCCGGTCCCGAGAGGTGAACACCGCCAGTAGCCGGCCCTCGCCACCACCGAGTACGGAACCGAGTACGTCCAAGGTCGACGGATCGAACCAGTGCAGGTCTTCGGCAACGAGCAACGCCGGATTGTCGGTGAGGCAGGCGAGCAGATACGACCGAACCGACGACGTGATGAGATCCCCCAGCCGCCTTCCCTCGGCAGCCACCGGCTCATAGCCGTGTTCGGGACCGATCGACAACACCGGGGCCAGTGTGGGTATGGCGATATCCGGATCCACTGCACGCAGACGGAGTTCGTGCTGCAACAGTCGGAGTCGATCGTGGATCGGGGTGTGGCGAGCAATGCCGCAGTGCCGCTCCAGCAGAGCTCGGATGGGGTGAAAGCCCACATCAACGTGATAGGGAGAGCCGGCGAGCTCGACCACCGGGCCCCCGGAACGGCGCACCAAATCGATCGCCTCGGCCGTCAACCGGCTCTTACCGATACCAGGTTCGCCCACGAACAGCAGCCCGGGTTCCGTCAGCTCGCCTGTCTGGGCTCGGCTCCACTTCTCCTGCAGCAGTGCACGTTCCCGGTGGCGCCCGACAAGGGGAGTGAGGTCGGGCCGACAGGGAGACAGCCGCGGTCCGAGTACCCGGGAGTGGCTGACCGGTTCCTGCAGGCCTTTCACGGGTGCCGCAGGCCGCTCGTCCAACTCGAAGTCCTGGTTTACCAACGACTTCACGGCTGCGGAAAGCACGACGGAACCAGGCGGCGCCAGCCCGGATACGCGGGCAGCAAGATTGGCGGCCAGTCCGTAAACGTCGTCCTGGGTGGTATCCAAGTACACCAGCCCGCGATGCACACCTACTCGAACATCGATGTCGATTCCGTACCGGCGTCGAGCCTGACCGCTGATGCGCGCCACCTCAGCCACGATCTCCACACCGGCCAGTACCGCCCTGCGCGCGTCATCCTCGTGAGCAACCGGATGTCCGAACACGGCCAGAATGCCGTCGCCGGACGTCCCGCTGATGTGGCCCTCGTAGTGGGCGACGATGTGCCGTACCTGATCGCGGTAGCGCCTGACCACGGAGTGGTACGTCTCCGGCTCGACCCGCGTCGACAGCGCGGTCGAATCCACCAGATCGGCGAAAAGAATGGTCAGTCGCCGTATTTCGCCGGCATCAACCGGCGCAGCCAGCAAATCTTCTGCGTCGGCATTTCCTTTGTCGACGGCGAGCACCCTGTCTGCCAGTGCCGTCGCCGTCGGGCGGTCGCCTCGGTTGATGGCCGATACCGCGCGGTCGATCAACGTGTCGATGGTGGCAGCCCCCTGGCCGTCAGCGTCGCTGGCGGGTGGAATGTCATCCCTTGCGGTGACCACTCCGCCATGGTGTCAGGACGCACAGGGTTCGGCCACGGTTTCGGCAGTCCGCGCTCGATGGCGCCACGACAATGGTGAGGGCAGCCCTACCCTGAAGACGGAGGCGCACAGGATGGGGGTGAGTCCGGCAAATGCCTAGCGTCGAGAGCATGCGCAGCACCCCCATGTCGACCGACCCCGCCCGCCCCGAACGGGTCAGCTTTCTACGCCAACTCGGCATCGACTCCGCGTACGTCCTGCTCGGATTTCCGATCGCTGTAGTGAGTTTCTGCGTCATCGTGGCGGGGTTCTCGACGGGGCTCGGCACCCTGGTGGTGGTCGTCGGCATCCCGATCGTGGCCGCCACGCTGCTGGTCGCACGGTTTTTCGCCGACATCGAGCGCTTGCGCATTCCTGCGGTGTTACGGCGAGCACGTACCCGGCCGATCTACCGGGCGGCCAGACCCGGTACGGGGGTGTGGAAACGGATGTTCACCCCGATCAGCCAGACCCAGTCCTGGCTGGATCTGGTGCACGCCGTCCTCCACTTCCCGATTGCGGTGGCCACCTTCTGCGTCGTCCTCAGCTGGTGGGCGTCGGCGATCGGCGGAACGCTGACCATCCTGTGGGACTGGAGCATCCCGCGCGGCCCGGACAACGTCTCGCTGGCTCAGTTGATCGGACTCGGCGACAGCGCCTTCGCCCGCATCGGCCTCCAGACCGCGATCGGTGTCGCCTGCCTGCTCACCCTGCCGCTCGTGGTGCGCGGCTGCGCGCTCCTGTCAGCCGGTTTCAGCCGTCTGCTGCTGACCGGGGTGGCCGAGATGCGCCAGACGATCACGGTGCTCACCGAGCAGAAAGCAGCCGCAGCCTCTGCGGAGGCGACCGCGTTGCGCCGGCTGGAACGCGACATCCACGACGGTCCCCAGCAACGGCTCATCCGCCTGTCGATGGATCTGAGCCGTGCCCGCCAGCACCTGGACACCAACCCGGACGCGCTGCGCGACACCTTGGACGAGGCGATCAGCCAGACCCAGGAGACCCTCGACGAGCTGCGGGCGCTTTCGCGTGGCATCGCGCCGCCAGTGCTCACCGACCGAGGCCTGCCCAGTGCCCTTGCCGCCCTTGCTGTTCGGTGTACCGTGCCGGTCGAACTCGCCGTCGACCCCCAGCTGGGGACACCGGCGGGGCGGCTCGATGCGGCGGTGGAGACCGCCGTGTACTTCGTGGTGGCCGAGGCGCTCACCAATGTCGCCAAACACAGCCGGGCGGCATACTGCTGGGTCACGGTGGCGCACGGGCCCGGCCGGGTCCGCGCGGAGATCGTCGACGACGGAGACGGTGGCGCGCATGTGGCCAAGGGCCACGGCCTGGCCGGCCTCGACGATCGTGTGCGGGCCAGTGGTGGCACGCTGGTCGTGATCAGTCCCCCCGGCGGGCCGACGACGATCGGGGTGGAAATGGCGTGCTGAGAATCGTGGTGGCCGACGATTCGGTCCTGCTCCGCGAGGGCATCGTGCGGCTGTTGACCGAGAACGGCCACGACGTGGTCGCTGCCGTCGGCGATGGCCCGTCGCTGGTGCGGGCCATCACCGAGCACCGTCCGGACATCTCGATCGTGGACGTCCGGATGCCGCCGTCGCACACCGATGAGGGCTTGCGTGCCGCGGTGGAGGCACGGCTGCTGGTGCCCGGCACACCGGTGCTGGTGCTGTCGCAGTACGTCGAGGTTTCCTATGCCGACGACCTGCTGGCCGACGGCGCCGGGGCCATCGGCTATCTCCTCAAGGATCGGGTCACCGCGATCACCGACTTCCTCGACTCACTGTCCCGGGTGGCGGCCGGCGGTACCGTGCTCGACCCCGAGGTGGTGGCCCAACTGTTGGTGCGCCGCCGCCGAGATGACCCGATGCGCGACATCACCGACCGGGAGCGGGAGGTGCTCGCATTGATGGCCGAGGGCCGGTCCAACGTCAACATCGCGCGCACGCTGGTAGTCAGCGACGGCACGGTCGAAAAGCACATCCGCAACATCTTCACCAAACTGATGCTCCCGCCCGACGACGGACAGCACCGCCGGGTACTTGCGGTGTTGGCGTATCTGAGGGGATAGCACCCGGTGGCAGTGCCGCGTTGTGCGAGCTGTGCTCCGCGCAGGCGTCTTTTCGCAAATCCTCTCTGACGGGTGATCCCGGCCAAAAGGTGCGACGAGCGTTTGAATACATAAGTATGGCTAAGTGCGAGGCGGCTATCCTGTTCTCTATTGACGGATGTGAAATTTGTGGTGGACGTCGTGTCCACGGCCAGGGGTCAGTTGCAGAGGCAACCAACGGGAGAACGAGTTGTTCGCGTACTCGAAGAATTTCGCAGTGTTCGGCCCCCACATCCGTCAGTGGTGGAGTGAGCCCGTCGACTACGCCGCCCAGGTGCAGTACTTCACCAAGCGCTCGATCGCAGGTGCGGTCCAACTCCTGATCGGGTTGGGCACGGGGTTGGACGCGGTGATCTCGCTGGTGATCCTGCTTCCGTCCGCAAGCACCCTGGCCTCGCGGGTCGCCGTGGCTGTCTTCGCCGTGCTGCAGTTCTTCTGGGCGTGGGTGTGGTGTTTCAGGCCGTGGCCGTCTCGGCGGATGTCGCTGGCGTTCGTCATCTCCGCGGACATCGCGATCACCGCGGTGGCGCTCTCGGATGCCAGCTGGTTGTTGGGCTTGTTCGGATTCACCTTCTTCTCCATGCTCTCGGTATTTCTGGTGTTCTTCGATGGGCCGAAAGCCCTAACGGGTCACGTGCTGTGGATCTTGGTGACGGCGACGGCGTTCGCTTCACAGGTCGGCGATGGAGCACAGTTCGGTGTTGTGGGGTTCACCGCGAAGACGTTGGTGGCAGTAGCGCTCGTGGCCGCGACACCGCTGGGAATCCAATGCGCCATCTGGGCGATGCGTAATGACGCCAACGAGTCGGTCACAGAT
Source organism: Mycobacterium sp. (assembly GCA_040512325.1). GTDB lineage: Bacteria > Actinomycetota > Actinomycetes > Mycobacteriales > Mycobacteriaceae > Mycobacterium. The sequence continues at coordinate 32,443 of JBEVFK010000147.1, forward strand.
CCGCTGACCGGTCTGCTGAACCGCCGGGGCCTGCACCTGCACATCGGCGATCTGGTGCGTGACAACATCACGATGGATGCCGAGGTGGCCGTCATGGTCGTCGACTTGGACCGCTTCAAACGCATCAATGACACCTTCGGCCATACAACCGGCGACCAGGTTCTGATCCGCAGCGCGCGACGGATCAAGTCGGCGGTTCGGGGGAGCGCTCTGGTCGCTCGGGTCGGCGGGGAGGAATTCGTCATCGTCGATCTCGCCGAACCCGGGCACACAGAGCGAGATACCGACCGTGTCAGGTCGGCAATCGCCGCACCCGCGGTGCCTCCGATCACGGCCAGCGTCGGCGTCGCCAGCGTCGCGCTCGGCGACTTCGCGCTCCCAGGCGCCGATCCCGTGGCACTCCTCGACACGATCGTGGAGCGCGCCGACCACGCGATGTTCGACGCGAAACGCAACGGCGGCAACGCGACAGTCCATCTCCAGACGGTCGACGGAGACGGCTGAGTTGTGGACGGGCCGCACGACCGTGATTCGATCTGTGCGTAACACCGACCACGACCTTTCTCCTCTGCGAACGGAGCCCTCCCGTGGGGAACGATGCGTTCCATCCTGATCTGCCTCTCCCACACGCCAACCTGCGTCACGTCCCCGCGGCCGAGGTCAGCGGTGACACCGTTCAGACGCCGGGCATGCGGCGCTTCGAGGCCATCGGCAATGGCCGGGTCGGCTCGGAGAAGTTGTGGATGGGTCAGACCCACGTCGGCCCCGCCACGGCATCCGGTGATCATCACCATGGCGAGGCCGAGACGGCGATCTATGTGGTGTCAGGACATCCGGAGTTCGTTTTCCTCGACCGGGCTACCGCCCAGGAGGTCCGGATTCGTACCGAGCCGGGGGATTACGTCTTCGTGCCACCGTTCACCCCGCACCGCGAGGAGAACAACGACCCCCTGCATGAGGCCGTCGTGGTGATCGCCCGGAGCACCCAGGAGGCGATCGTGGTGAACCTTCCGTCCCTGAGAGACTGACACAATGCGTGGATGCCGTTCTCGCTGAAGCCCGGGACACCGGCCTATGCGGAGGCGACGATCAAGAACTCCCGGTTCATCGCCCGGCTCGGCTACGTGGACGACGAGGACGCCGCCGCCGCGTTCATCCGCGGGGTGCGCGACGCCGAGCGCGGGGCGGGTCATCACTGCTTCGCCTACGTGGTGGGTGACGACGAAGAGTCGCGGATCGAGCGCTTCAGTGACGACGGTGAACCCACCGGAACCGCGGGGGCGCCAATCCTCAACGCCATCAAGGCAAATGGCCTGGTGAACACCGCGGCAGTGGTGTCACGGCACTACGGCGGTGTCAAACTCGGGACGGGCGGGCTGGCCCGGGCCTACTCGGGCACGGTCAGCGCTGCCATCGCTGACGCGGATCTGCGTACGCGGCGTCGGTGGCTGGTTTTCCGACTCACCGCCGACCACACCGAAGCAGGCCGGCTGGAGGCCGAACTGCGCGGACGAGGTGTTGAGGTCAGCGACGTCGACTACGGCGAGCAGGCTGTGTTGACGCTCGTCTGTGCCGAGGGGCCCAGGTTGACCGCGATCGTGGGCGAGCTGACCTCGGGGCGTGGCAATCTGATTCCCGCGGGACGTATCTGGCGGTGAGGCAGAGGCGTTTTCACGACCTCAGCTCTGGCCGGCCCCAGCCATCTCGAACAGGGTGTGGGCGAACTGCGCGCTGATGAAATCTCGGGCCCGCTTTTCCGGCCAGCCCAGCACGCTCACCGTGTAGTGGTATCCGTTCTGCGGACCGTAGTGATACAGGGTGATGTCGGCGAAGTCGTCGTCGGAGAACGGCAGCGGGAAGGCGCCCAGTTTGCGTACTGTCCGGGCGATTTCATGCAGGGCACCGCGGTGGCGGATCACCGCCTGAGTCAATGACTGTGTGGCCTCGGTATCGTGGGCGGCCGTCGCCACGACCAGTTGAACGATGTCGTCGAACTGGCGCCAGAACTCGAGGTAGGCATCGGCGAGGGCGTTCAGGGCGTCGTCGAGGCTGGTGGCCGCGTTGACCCGGTCAAGGGTCTGCTGCACCAAAGGCGCCGTGGTCCAGACATCCATCAACGTGCGCAGCAGTCCTTGCTTGCCACCACATTGCTGATAGACCGTGCCCGCGGAGACTCGACTGGCTTCGGCGATGTCGTTGACCGTGGTCGCGAAATATCCGCGTTCGGCGAACAGCGCCCTGGCTGCGTCCACCACCGCTTGTCGGGTCTGTTCGGCGTACTCGTCGCGTCGGGAGCGACGAGGTTCGGGTCCCGTGTCGTCGGACATCATCGACCAGTGGCTGGGCGGTTCATAGAGAGCCCAGATTAACAGAGCTGGGCAGGCGCACTCAATCAAGTTCATCGACGGTGGAGTCGCCATCCCATGCTCTTTTGGCTGATGAGTATGGCAGTCAGTGGATAGATCAATACATTGCTACGTTGTTCATCATCCACTACAGTCGCGCTACAGTGAACAAGTGCTTTGAGGGCGCCCACTGCAACGATGCACCGGCAGGCAGCTCTCATCGCGGACGATCGGGGTGTGTATGGCCGTGAGCGCTACCCAGCGGCGCCCCTCGTCAGCTGATCTCGTCGCGGAACTGGCCACACGAGCGCGGAGGGAAGGTGCCAACGTCGGGCTCTGGCCGGGGCTGACGTTCTACCGTTTCACCGAGGCAACTGAACCGAGATGGGACGACACGGACTCTGTTGCCATCGCCGTCGTCGCGCACGGACGCGCGGCAGCGATCGCCGGCCAGCGTCACCGGTACGACACCTTCGAATGTCTGGTGATCTGCAACCGGGCAGATCTCGACGGCCGGATCGCCGAAGCCTCGACCTCTCAACCGTGCCTGTGTCTTGTGCTGGAAGTCGACCCACAGCTCATCCGCCAGCTCGCCGCCAACATGCCGGGCTGTGACAGGCCGATTGATCCGGTCGCCGATGACGGCAATGAGTGCGTGGTGTCCGCGCTGGACGACGAACTGACGAGCAGCGTGTTGCGTTTCCTGCGGTCGCTGTCGGTCGCATCCGATCGCCGGGTCTTGGCGCCGCTGTATCTGCAAGAAATGGTGTATCGGGTGCTCCAGCGCGACCGGTATGAGCGGCTGGTGCGCGTTGCGGCCCGACATGTGACGGCCAGCCCCGTTGCGGCGGCCCTGGACTACATCGCCGCGAACTTGGCAGACCCCTTGACGGTCACCGAACTCGCCAGACAGGCCAACCTGAGCCCGTCGGCGTTCTCGCGGCTGTTTCGGAAAGTGACGGGTTGCTCGCCGTACCAGTTCGTGAAAGAGAAGCGGTTGCATCTGGCGCGGAAGCTCCTCGAAGAAGGACGGCTCGGGGTCACTGATGTGTCCCGCAGTGTCGGGTACACAAGCCTGTCCCACTTCATCAAGGAGTTCCGCAACCGGTTCGGCGCCACCCCAGGCGATTACGTGGACTCGCACCTGCTCGGCAAAGGGGAGCAGGCGCTGCTGCGCTCGATGGCCTGACGCTCCCCCGAACCTGCCGGGGCCCAGACCGGCCTCGCATCGCGAGACCGATCTGGGTACAGGATCAGCCGTGTGCGGCGTCGACCGCCAACCCCGCTGTGCTGATGCGGCCCATGAACTCGCGGATGTACCCGCTGATCTCCTCGCCGTGTGTTTCCAACGCGAAATGTCCGGTGTCGAGCAGGTGGAACTCCCCGTCCGGGAAATCGCGCCGGAACGCTTCGGCCCCTGGCGCGCCGAAGATCTCGTCGTTCTTACCCCACGTCACCAACAGCGGCGGTTGGTGCGTGCGGAAGTACTCCTGGAAAGCCGGATACCCGTCGAGGTTGAACTGGTAGTCCCAGAACAGCTGCAACTGGATCGCGTCATTGCCCTTCCGGTCCAGGCCGGCCTGATCGAGCAGCCAGGCTTCCGGGGCGATCCGGTCCAGACGGTCGGCGGGCACTCCGTGGGTGTACTGCCAATGCGTGGTCTTGAGAGTGAAGTACTCGAGTACCTCCTTCTCGTTCGCCGCACGGTCTTTGGCATGCGCGAACAGGATGTCCCAGAACGGGGTGAAGCCCTCCAGATAGGCATTGCCGCTCTGACTGATGATCGCGGTGATCCGCTCGGGGCGCCGACTGGCAATGCGCAGACCGATCGGCGCGCCATAGTCGTGGATGTAGATGGCGAACCGCTGCAGGCCCAGCTGATCGATCAGCGATTCGGTGACCTCGGTCAGACGGTCGAAGCTGTAGGTGAATTGATTCACCGACGGCATTGCCGAGCGCCCGAACCCGATATGGTCGGGCGCGATCAGGTGGAACTGATCGCTCAACGACGCCATCAGATTGCGAAACATGTGAGAACTGGACGGAAACCCATGTAGTAGAACGATTGTCGGGTTGGCAGGGTCGCCGGCTTCTCGATAGAACACCTCCAGGCCGTCTACGACAGCCGTCCGGTACCGCGTTGCAAATGCACCCATTTGCTCACCTCGTCTCGATCGTGGGTTGGCGGGCTGCTCCGGTCGAGTGATGACACTCGTGGCCCTTGCGAGGACTCTATGTTTCTGCGAGTCAACCGGATAGCGCATTCATGCTCGGTAGGTGTCCATTCCGCGCGAATGACTCCGCCGGTCAGTGGCCATCGCGAGCCCGTGCTTTCATAACGGGGGTCGAAGGTTCGATGCGGCATTGACAGGAGACCTCGGTGAGCAAGCACTACGGCGCCATCGCTTTCACCGACGCGGTCCGCGACGTGCAGCGCGCACACGGCAGCGACGGCTTTTATGATCGCAAGCGCGTCCAGGGCAAGGCTGCGCCCGGTGTCGATCCCCTCACCGAGGACGAGAAGGACTATCTCGCCGAACGGGACAGCTTCTATCTGGCGAGTGTCAGCGAAACAGGCTGGCCGTACGTCCAGTTCCGCGGCGGTCCAGCCGGTTTCCTGCGGGTCGTCGACGACCACACCGTCGGCTGGGCCGACTTCCGCGGCAACCTGCAGTACATCAGCACCGGTAATGTCCGAAGCAACAACCGGGTGGCCCTGATCGCCATGGACTACCTGCACCGCCGCCGGCTGAAGATCTTCGGACGTGCCCGCATCGTCACCGCCGAAGACGATGCCACGCTGCTGGATACCTTCGCTGATCCCGGTTACGAGGCCGAGGTGGAACGCGCGGTCCTCGTCACGGTCGAGGCGTTCGATTGGAACTGCCCACAGCACATCACGATGCGGTTCACCGCAGCAGAACTCGAACCGCATCTGGCTCCGTTGCGCCGCCGGCTCGAGGCTCTGCAGGCCGAGAACGCCCAGCTCCGGGAAAACCAGGCTTGACCGCAATAATCGATGCCACCAGTTGCCGACCCACCTGCACGCGAGGAGAACACGGTGCCGAAGCTGATCTCGGTCAATGTCGGCCTTCCCCGAGACGTTGCGTGGAACAACCGCACCGTGTTCACCGGCGCCTGGAAGACGCCGGTGTCCGGCCGCCGGATGGTGCGACGGCTCAACGTCGACGGCGACGGCCAAGGCGATCTCGGCGGGCACGGCGGCGAGAACCGCGCAGTCCTGGTGTACCAGCTCGATTCTTATCGGCACTGGGCCAAGGAGTTTGCCCGCGACGACCTGGTGCCGGGGATGCTGGGCGAGAACCTCACCGTCGACGGATTGCCCGACGATGAAGTGTGTATCGGGGACCGCTATCGGATCGGGCAGGCGGTCTTCGAGGTCACTCAACCGCGGGTCACATGTTACCGGGCGGGCCTGCGCATCGGAGTGCCTCAGATGGCGGCACTGCTGGTCTCGCATCGACGTCCTGGGTTCTACTGTCGAGTCATCACCGAGGGTGAAGTCGAGGCGGGCCAGGACATCGTCAAGATCGCCGACGGGCCCGAGCAGGTGACCGTCAGCGAGATCGACGCACTCCTCTACCTTCCTGGGCACACCCGCGACGCGCTGGAACGCGCGCTGCGCATCCCCGCTCTGAGCCCCGGCTGGAAGACCTCACTGCAAAGCCTTGCAGCGCAAGCCGGCACGACGTCGCCGGGCAAGTCGACGGGCAACACCGGACTCACGGCGGCAGCCGGCAGTCCGCCGCCGGCGTGGACGGGTTTTCGTCCGCTCGAGGTGGTCGCCGTCCACGACGAAAGCCGGCATGTGCGCTCCGTGTCCCTGGCCGACCCCGATGGCGCAGCGTTGCCGAAATGGCTTCCAGGTCAGTCGGTCACGCTGCGGGTGCAGACCGACGACCACCACCTCCTCATCCGCAATTACTCGCTTTCCAACCAAGCGGGCTCCGCGGTCTACCGCATCAGCGTCAAACGCGAATCACACGGTGTGGCAAGCGCCTACCTCCACACCCACGTACGCGTCGGCGACCGTATCGACGTCGCGGCACCACGGGGGACCTTCTTCCTCGCCGCCGGCGACGCGCCGGTGATCCTGTTGTCCGTGGGTGTCGGCGTGACGCCGGTGCTCGCCATGTTGCACGAGCTGGCCCGCGCCGAACCGCAACGTGAGGTCTGGTGGCTGTGCGGCGCCCGCGACAGCAGCGAACATCCGTTCAGCGCGGAGAGTCGCACTCTCCTGAACAGGTTGCCACACAGCTACTCCCATATCTTCTACAGCCGGCCGTCCCCGGCTGATCGACAGGGAATCGACTTCACCGAGCGGGGCCGACTCTCGGTCGGTGCCATGGGTGCACTCGGCCTGCCCCGTGACGCCGACGCCTACCTGTGCGGACCGCCGCAGTTCATGACGGAGCTCAGCTCCGCCCTCGTCGACCACGGTCTGGATCCCGCCCGGGTCCACACCGAACTCTTCGGTGCCGCGGCCGCACTCACGCCTGGCATCGCCTCGACGTCGATTCCTCCGCACCTGCCCGTCGGGCCGCCTGGCCCGGGCCCGGAGATTCAGTTCGCCCGCAGCGGCATCGCGGCGCCCTGGGGGCCGCCCAGCGCCAGCCTGCTCGAGTTCGCCGAATCGTGCGACGTCCCCACGCGGTGGTCCTGCCGCACGGGGGTATGTCACAACTGCGAGACCGCGCTGCTGTCCGGGACCGTGCGCTACGACCCCGAACCGCTCGAGCCACCGGCCGAGGGGAACATCCTGATCTGCTGCGCACAACCGGCCGAGGCCGTGGTGCTCGACCTCTGAGGACGGCGCAGCTCGGCGCGATGTTGCTGAAAACATCTGATCGCGCGGCCGAGCACGATAACGTCCGACTCACCAGGACCAACGGGGGAGGGGCCGGCATGACACGTGCGACGGGATGGTTGGGAGCCGGAGTGCTGACCGCGGGAGTGTCCGCGGCGTTGCTCGCCGGGGCGGGTGCGGCAACAGCGGACACCGACGACGGGTCGGATACCGGCGCCTCACCTACGTCGGCCGCCGCGGATGCCGGTCCGGCTACCAGTTCGTCGCCCAAGCGCAGCCGGGGCCCCGCAGCCGTCGGGACCGACTCGCAGAAACGTCCGTCGCGTAGCGGTGCCGAGTCGACGGGAGGCGACGCCACACCCGGAGACCGGAAAGACGGCAGGCCCAGCACGTCGAAACGGAAGTCCGCACACGCCGGCGCCGACGACGCGCCGAGGTCGAAGGTCGTAACCACCGAGGAGACAACCACTTCGGACTCAGGTGCTCCGTCGAAGGTCGAAGTGGCCCAGACGCGCGCGGCTGCGGTGCGGCCGCCGTCCGGCGCTGCCGAGGTCGCCACCGACGAGACACCGCCGGCCGCGACAGCCGGACCCATCCCGATCATCGGCGACATCATCGGGCCGTTTCAGCCGAACTATCCGCCACTGGTGCGGGCCATCGGTTCGGCGGTGTTCAACTTCATCGGCGCCATCGTGCAGGCGTCCGACGGCCCGCCCGTGGTACCGGCGGAGTTGCGTGACTCGATTAAGGTCAGCAGCTCGACGTTGGTGGTCTCACCCGGTAACGAGGTGGCGGCCGACTGGTACTTCCCCACCCATGGCCAGCCGACGAGACTGGTCTACCTACAGCACGGCATCCTCGCCAGCAGTCCGATGTACAGCTACACGGCGGCCTATCTTGCCGAGCGCACCAACAGCGTGGTGGTCGCGACCACGATCACCTCGAATCCGTTCGCCCAGGGCGGCCTGTGGTTGGGCGGCGACAACATGCATGCCGCGGTGGCCCAGCTGTTCCTCGATGACGACCGGGAAGCACTGAATGCCAGTCTGACCACGGCCACGCTCAAAGTCGGGGTGCAAAGTCTCACCGTGCCAAAAGAATTCGTCCTCGTCGGACACTCATTGGGTGGCGGTTTCGCACCCGGGGTGGCCGGACATTACGCCGAGGGGCTGGTGGCACGTCGGGCCGACGGCGCCGAGGCAGGAAACGAACTGGCCGGGGTGGTGCTGCTCGATGCCGTGCCGTTCTGGCCGATCACGCCGAACTCCATGGAGCGGCTGAAGAAGCTCGAGGAGAGCAACGACGGTGCCGGCGATGACTACATCCCTGTCTATGAGATCGGTGCGCCCCGGAACTTCCTGAACTCCCTGAGTTCTGTCAACGAAGAACTCACGGATGCCCGGCCGGGAAAGTTCAACGGAGTCGTCATCAACGGCGGTGTCCACATGGACGGCATGCTCGGTGGCAATCCGCTGATCCAGGCCGCCGCCTACCTGGTCGCGGGGGTCCCGAGAGCGGAGAACCCGCCGGCGGTGCAGTTGCTGATGGCGGGCTGGATCAACGACATGTTCGCCGGCGACATCGATCCCGTCACCGGCCATTGCCTCGGCAAGTACTGCGAAGGCGTCTACGGCGCTCCGGGGACCACCGTCGACCTGCCCTCCGACACCGGCAGTCCGTCGGCAGTGGTGATCGACTCCGGCGCTCTGCCCGCAGCCACCCGGCTTCCGGCGGCGCGGTTCCGCTCCGTGCCGATCGCGGTCTGACGATCAGCCGGCGAGCCGCTCGCGGAAGGTCTCGCGGTAGCTTCGCGGCGATACCGCCGCGAGCCGGCGAAACTGGTCGCGGAAGTTGGCCGATGAGGTGAATCCGACTCTGCGACCAATGGATTCGATGCCCAGATCGGTGCTCTCCAAGAGCTGCTGGGCATGGCGCACCCGCACACCGGTCACCCACTGCATCGGTGTCTGGCCCGTCTCGGCCTGGAACCGACGGTTGAGTGTTCGGACACTCACCGCCGCGTGGGCGGCGATCTCGCGCAACGACAACTCTCGGTGGGCTTCCTGCTCGATCCACGCCAACACAGCGCCGAGACCCTGGGGTCGGTCAATCGGCTGCGTCGGCACATGATTTCGTGTGATGAACTGCGCCTGACCGCCACTGCGGTGCAGTGGTGCCACCGATCGTCTGGCGGCGTCGGCAGCCACGGCGGCACCGTGGTCGCGCGCCACCATGTGCAAGCACAGGTCCAGCCCCGCCGACGCACCGGCTGACGTGAGGATCTGGCCGTCGTCGACGTAGAGCACATCGGTGTCGAGCCGCACCTGCGGAAACGCCAGGCGGAAGCTGTCCTCCGCCGCCCAGTGCGTGGTCGCTCGGCGACCGTCCAGCAGACCGGCCGCGGCGAGGGTGAACGCACCGGAACAGACCGAAGCGATGCGGGTGCCCTTGGCCAGGGCGGCGTGCAACCCGTCGATCAGCGCGGCAGGCGTGCCGGAGTCGATCTCGCTGCGACCCGGGATGACGATGGTGTCCGCCTCGTCGAGTGCATCGAGGCGGCGGTCGGTGGCAATCCAGAAGTGACCCGCGCTCACCACCGGTTCGCTGCCGCACACCACGACGCGGTACGCCGGCTCGCCGGAGGGAAGTCGCGCGCAGTCGAACACACCCACCGGGATGCTCAAGTCGAACGGGACGGTATCGGGCAGCGCTACAACCACCACGGTGTGCATGTCGGCAGCCTACTGCCCTGTCGGCAATATCCCAGCGGTTGATCGATTCGTGCCAGGTGTGGCCCCGACAGCATGCAACCCCGATGGCAATTCATTGGCGATGAGGGTCCGCATTGCCGCTACCGCCCCCGACGCCGGCTGCGGGAAAGGATCAGCTCTTGTCGTTCTATGGCTGACCAGCCATTGAACGAAGTCTTG
>JBEVFK010000148.1:0-26986 GCA_040512325.1 Mycobacterium sp.
ACGATGACCGGCGGTACGTTGCCCGGCCCGGCATCAGGCCCGGGCTCCGAGGCGTAACGGGCCGTGCACCCCAGCAGGGCCGGGATCTTGCGGGCGGTCGCGGTGATGTCGTGGTCGAGATCGCGCACGGCCCACAGCCGGTCGGCGTGCACCCCGCGGCGATCGACCCGCACCTCATCGACGACGTGCCCGCCCATCGACTTCACCGGGAAGCGCCACAGTTGCGTCACTGTCGTCGTCATCGGACCTCCACCTTCAGCGGGACGAAACCTTCTGCCGCAGTTCAGAGAATGCAGAAGACTCGGTGTCGTACACCCGGACGATCGCTTCGTCGCCGGGCTTGAGGAACGTCGATTCCCCCAGCGGGGTGTAGCGCGTCGCGCCGATTCCGATCAGCACGTGCTCGGGATGCCCGGACGCCACCATCAGGGCGCCGACGTCTTCCAAAGGCGTTTCCGCAGAACCTTTCTGGTTGGCCAGCCGCTCCACGATCCAGTCCAGCAGCACCTCGCCGTAGTACGAGTAACCCAGCAGCGGGCTGTCGACGCCGTACTCGTGCAGCTCGCCGTCGGCGGCCTGCAGGTGGCAGACCAGGCGCAGGGTCGCAGTCGGGCCGTCGGGTGTCAGATCGCTGATATCGAAGAACTGCGGCGCCACCCCCTTCGACGCGGGACCCCAGTTCTTCTTGTGGCTGATCTTCGGTGCGCCGGGTCGGCGGATCGAGCAGTCGTTGAAGGCGCCGAGCGCGAACGGTGCCAGCGAGGCGACGGTGTCACCGGACCAGACCACCCGGCAGGCCAACCCGACCTCGGGTTCGATCTGCAGGTTCAGCGGCTCGTCACTGGCGGGCAGCACGATCGCGTCGTTCGACAGCGGGAATTCGGCGAGGAAGCTGTCGGTTCCGGGCGCGTACCACGGGAAAATCCCTTTGGGCGCGGCACCTTCCGAGGCCACGCTGACGAAATCGGCGGCCTCCCCGGCTTGTTCGAGATGTCCGGCGAAGTTGCCGGCCACTCCGAAACCGAACCAGGACCGCAGGTCGTTGAGTTCGAGATCGATCATGGTTGCAGCACCTCCGCGCCGACGTAGGGGACCAGGGCCGCCGGCACGCGCACGCTGCCGTCGGGTTGTTGATGGTTTTCCAGGATCGCCACCAGCCAGCGGGTGGTGCCGAGGGTGCCGTTCAAGGTGGCGGCGGTCTGCGGCTTGCCATTGGCATCGCGGTAGCGCGTGGACAACCGCCGGGCCTGGAAGGTGGAACAGTTCGAGGTCGACGTCAGCTCGCGGTAGGTCTGCTGGGTGGGGACCCACGCTTCGCAGTCGAACTTGCGGGCCGCCGAGGAGCCCAGATCGCCTGCGGCGACGTCGATCACTCGGTAAGGCACCTCGATCATGGCCAGCATCTCGCGTTGCCAGTTCAATATGCGCTGGTGTTCGGCCTCGGCCTCGCCGGGCTCGCAATAGACGAAGGCCTCGACCTTGTCGAACTGGTGCACGCGGATGATGCCGCGGGTGTCCTTGCCGTAACTGCCCGCTTCCCGTCGGAAGCAGGTCGACCAGGCGGCGTAGCGGCGCGGACCGTCGGACAGATCGAGGATCTCCTCGGAGTGGTACCCCGCCAGTGGCACCTCGGAAGTCCCCACGAGGTAGAGGTCGTCGGCTTCCAACCGGTAGATCTCGTCGGCATGGGCGCCCAGGAAGCCCGTGCCCTGCATGATCTCGGGACGCACCAGGACCGGGGGGATCATCAGCGTGAACCCGGCCTCGGTGGCCAGCCGGACCGCCAACTGCAGCAGACCCAGCTGCAACAGGGCGCCGCGTCCGGTGAGGAAATAGAAGCGCGATCCGGACACCTTGGCGCCGCGCTCCATGTCGAGCAGCCCCAGGGCCTCGCCGAGTTCCAGGTGATCTTTCGGGTTTTCGATCACCGGCGGCTCGCCGACGGTGTCCAGCACGACAAAATCGCTTTCGCCGCCGGGGGGAACGCCGTCGATGATCACGTTGGAGATCGCCAGGTGGGCGGCGGTCAGGGCCTGCTCGGCGGCGGCCTGCTCGGCTTCGGCGGCCTTCACCTGCGCGGCGAGGTCCTTGGCCTGCGCCAGCACCGCCGGCCGGTCTTCGGGAGAGGCGGCGCCCACCCGCTTGCTCACGGCCTTCTGCTCGGCCCGCAGGGTGTCGGCGGTGGAGATGGCCGCTCGTCGCGCGGTGTCCGCGGACAGCAGCACGTCGACCAGCTCCGGGTCTTCCCCGCGGCTGATCTGGGACCGGCGCACGGTCTCGGGGTCGTCGCGCAGTATCTTCAGGTCGATCACGCCCGCCAACCCTACTTTTGCCGTCGGGGGCGCGTCATGGCGAGGTCGCCAACGGGGAATCGATAGCCAACGGACCCGCGCGACACAACCACATAACGTTACATTCGCATCTCTTGTCACAGCACCTGACACGCCTGTCACAATGGTCGGGATGCCCGAACTCCCCGAGCCGTCGCCGTTGGCCTCCGGCCAGCCCTCAGCCGAACAGCGCAGTGCGCGGTTCGCCTGGTTGCGCACGCTGCAAGCCACCGCCACCCGACGCGCCCTGTTGCTGACCGCGCTCGGCGGCCTGCTGATCGCCGGCCTCATCACCGCGTTGCCCGTCACCGGGAACAAGGACGGCCTGGCCGGCTACCTCGAGACCGACATCATCCCGATTGCCGGCAGCCGCGGCTCGGAGACCTTCAACAAAGCCGCTGTCGGCAACTGCCTGGACTGGCCCGACCGCACGCCCGACGAGGCGAAGGTGGTCGACTGCGCGGCGGACCACCGCTTCGAGGTGGCCGAGTCGGTGGACATGAGCACCTTCCCGGGCGCCGAGTACGGCCCCGACGCGGCCCCGCCCTCCCCGGCCCGGATCCAGCAGATCAGCCAGGAGCAGTGCCAGGTCGCGGTGCGCCGGTACCTGGGTCCGAAGTTCGACCCCAACAGCCGGTTCACCATCGGGATGCTGTGGTCGGGCGACAAAGCGTGGAGTCAGTCCGGAGAACGCCGCATGCTGTGCGGCCTGCAGTTGCCGGGCCCGGACAACCAGCAGCTGGCATTCCAGGGCAAGGTCGCCGATATCGACCAGTCCAAGGTCTGGGCGCCCGGCACGTGCCTGGGGATCGATCCGGCCAGTAACCAGCCCACCGACATCCCGGTGGACTGCGCCACACCCCACGCGATGGAAGTCAGCGGTTCCCTGAATCTGGCCGAGCGGTTCCCCGGCCCCGGACTACCCCCGGAATCCGAGCAGGACGTGTTCATCAAGGACGCCTGCACCAAGCTGACGGACAGCTACATGGAACCGATCAAGCTGCGGAACACCACGCTGACGCTGATCTACAGCACGATCTCGCTGCCCAGCTGGACCGCAGGCAGCACGCAGGTGTCGTGCAGCGTCGGCGCGACCCTGGGCAACGGCGGCTGGGCGACCCTGCTGAACGGCGCCAAGGGTCCGCTGCTGATCAACGGCCAGCCGCCGGTCCCGCCGCCGGACATTCCGGTGGAGCGGCTCAACCTGCCGCCGATCGAGTTCACCGAACCGACCGCGCAGTACTACCCCGACGAATCGAGCTCGTCGAGCTCATCGGGATCGCAGTCGAGCACCAGCGACAGCACGCAGCATCTGCCCGGCCAGACCACCGAGGCGACGACGGAACCCACGGCCACCGAGTCCGCGGCACCCCCGCCGCCGTCGGGCAACGTCTTCAACCCCCCACCGCCCGGTGCTCCGCCACCAGCGCCGGAAGCGGTACCGCCGCCGATCCTGCCGCCGCCACCGGCCCCCGTCGAACCGGCGCCGGCCCTGGCGCCTCCGGGCCCGCCGCCCGGGCCGGCGGATCCGCTGCTGCCACCGCCACCAGCTTGACCGGATGAGCGTTCGGATGAGCCGGCAGCGATTCGATGAACTGGTCTCCGACGCGCTGGACCTGATCCCGGCCGGGCTCGCCGCGGAGCTCGACAACGTGGTGGTGCTGGTCGAGGACCGCAATCTCGAGGAACCCGACCTGCTCGGCCTCTATGAGGGCGTGGCACTCACCGAACGCGACTCGTTCTACGCAGGCTCGCTACCGGACACCATCACCGTCTATCGCGGTGCGCTGCTGCAGATGTGCGAATCCGAAGAGCAGGTGGTCGAGGAAGTGGCCATCACCGTGATCCACGAGGTCGCCCACCACTTCGGTATCGACGACGAGCGATTGCACGAACTCGGTTGGGCTTGACGCGAATTCCTGGGCGTGCCTTTTGGCGCTTGTCGGTCCCCGGTGGTAAACCGGGCTCATGGAAGCGGGATGCCGAGACTGTCAGGCAGATCAGGAGCACTGCCACGGCACGCTCATCGTCCATTCGGTCTGGCGCTCGGAATGCACCGAAGACGGCTGCACCACACCTCAGCTGATCGCGCACACCTTCGTGATGGACTGCGACGCCGTGGGGTGTGACTGTGCTCAGCCCATGGGGTCGGGGGCTGTTTTCGCCTCGTCGGCGGCGTCCACGGCGGCCTCCGGATAGAACGGCGGCGACAGCGCGCCCCAGTGCAGGCAGCTCCACCGACCGTCGGTGATCGGCGCGAGCACCACGGACTCGGTGTTGGCCAGATGGTGGTCCAGGGCGAACGAGCCGTCCACGCCTGCCAGCACCGCGCCCACCAGCCGGATCGCCGCACCGTGGCTGACCACGACGATGTCGTCGGTCCAGTCGTGGTCGTCGAGGTAGCGCAGCCGTAGTTCGGTGAGCACCGGCACGTACCGCTCGAGCACGTCGTTGGCGCTCTCCCCGCCGGGCATGGCCAGGTCCAGTTCGCCTTCATGCCAACGCTGGTACACGCGGCCGAACTCTTCGATGGCCTCGTCGTCGTTGCGGTTCTCCAGATCGCCCACCTGGACCTCGTGCAAGCCCTCGAGCTCGCGGGGGGCGACGCTGAGCGCTCCACCGACCTCGCCGGCAGTCTGGCGGGCCCTGGTCGCGATCGAATGTGCCAGCAGTCCCGGCGGCTGCTGCCTGGTGCGTGCGAACGCCCGGGCCTGGTCGCGGCCCAGCGGTGTCAGCTCCGCCCCTGGCGGGCGGGTGTCGAGACGCTTGTCGACGTTGCCGTAGGTCTGTCCGTGCCGAAGCAGCACCAAGCGACCACTCATGACCGGCCTTCCTTCCCGGCACCGCCGCGCCGAAGCTGCTCGACCCAGCGGGCCGCGTCGTCCAGGTGAGGTGGCAGGGCGCCGGCCGCCGAGCCGGTCGGCCATGATCCGAGGTATCGCACATCAGCACAACGACGGTGGAGCGCGATCAGTGCCTCCGCGACGGCGGGATCATCGAGGTGGCCCACGCAGTCGAGGAAAAACACGTAGGTGCCCAGTTCGACGCGGGTGGGCCGAGATTCGATCCGGGTCAAGTCGATGTCGCGGATGCCGAACTCCATCAACGCGGTCACCAACGCACCGGGAACGTTGTCGAGCCGCAACACCACCGAGGTGCGGTCGGCGCCGCTGCGGGGCGGCGGGCTCGAAGGACGGCCGACGAGGACGAACCGGGTGCGGGCGTTGGGTTCGTCGACCACACCGGCGGCCACCGTGTCCAGGCCGTAGAGCTCCGCGGCCAGCGCGGTACTGACGCCCGCGTCGGCGCGACCCGCCACCACGTCCTCGGCGGCGCCGGCATTGGAGATCGCGGGGATCACCGTGGCGTGCGGCAGGTGCTCGGCGAGCCAGCGGCGCACCTGGGCGGCCGCCACCGGGAACGCGGCCACCGTGCGGACCGCGGCGACATCGGTGCCCGGCGCGATGACGATGCTGAATGCCACGTCGAGGGTGAGTTCGGCGAACACCTGCAGGGGTGAGCCGATGGCCAGGCTGTCGAGCGTCGGGAGCACCGATCCTTCGATCGAGTTCTCGATCGGCACACAGGCGTACTGCGCGTCGCCGCGACGGACCGCTTCCAGCGCTGCCGGGGTGCTGTCGGTCGGCAGCTGGTCGGGGCCGGCGAGCGGATCGCCGGGGATCAGGCCGGCGGCACTCATCCGGTGCAGTGCCGCTTGCGAGAACGTCCCGGCAGGACCGAGGTACGCAATGCTCGCCACGCCTCGACCTTATCGGGTAGCCCTTGCGCCGCTGCGCGCGATTTAGTTAAGTTAGGCTTACCTCAGTTAGTTACTCGCCGCTCGCGGAAGGTTCCCTCCATGTCCCTGGCCTCGATTTCCGGATCCACCGGCCCATCGACCGCCGAACGCATCAGGAGCGCCTGCGTGCGGGCAGGCAGCGCCCTGCTGGCCATCGAGGGCGTCGAACCGGAATCCACTCCGGTGCACCATCTGATGGCCGACGGGTCGTTCGCCGTCACCGTCCCCACCACCAGCGCGGCGGCCGGCCACGTGCTCAGCGCCGGCATGAGCGGCCTGCAGGCCGTGCTGGAACTCACCGACTACTCCCCCCTGCCGCTGCGCGAGCCCGTCCGGTCACTGGTGTGGATCCGGGGCGGATTGCAGCGGGTGCCCGACTCCGCCGTCCGCGCCACCTTGGACCTGATCGCCACAGCAGATCCCAACCCTGTGCTGCTGCAAGTCGGTTCGGAACTGACGTTGCTGCGACTCGAAGTCGAATCCGTGGTGGTAGCCGACGCCACCGGCGCAGAATCCATCGGCGTCGGTGCACTTCTGGAAGCCCGGCCCGACCCCTTCTGCGTGATGGAGACCAGCTGGTTGCGCCATATCGACAGCGACCACCGCGACGTCATCGACCGGTTGGCCTCCAAACTTCCCGGAGCGCTACGCCATGGCAGGATCCGCCCGCTCGGACTGGACCGGTACGGGGTCCGGCTCCGCGTCGAAGGCGACGACGGCGATCACGACGTCCGGCTTCCGTTCGTCAAGCCGGTCGACGACGTGACCGCACTCAGCCAGGCCATCCGCATCCTGATGGGCTGCCCGTTCGTGAACGGTCTGCGCGCGCGGCAGTCCTGACGCGGCCGCGGTTAACGTGACGGGGTGACGGAGCCGATCCCTGCGCCCACCCCTGCGCTCACCCCAGCCGAACGCAGGGCATTCACCATCGAGATCGCGGTCGTCCTGGCGGTCACCTTCGGGCTCAGCGCCGTCACCGCGATTCTGCAGCTCACCGACTTCGTCCTGCGGGGTCTGGCTGATCAGTCGGTTGCCCTCAATCCGCGCCGCTCGTACTTCGACCTGATCGACCTCGGCCTCAACCTGGCCTCGGTCGCCCGGCTCGTCGCCTGGGGCGCCCTGGCGGTGTACCTGCTGTGGCGCAGTGGGTTCACCCTGGATCGCATCGGCATCGGCCGGTTCCGGTTACGCGCGGATCTGCTCGGCGGCCTGGGTTTGGCCGCGCTGATCGGGGTGCCCGGCCTCGGGCTGTACGTCGCGGCCCGGGCCTTGGGGTTCAGCGCCGAAGTGGTGCCGACCGAGCTGACCGACAGCTGGTGGCGGGTGCCGGTGCTGATCGCGGCCGCGTTCGCCAACGGCTGGGCCGAAGAAGTGATCGTCGTCGGCTACCTCTTGCGGCGGTTCGACCAGCTGGGCGTCTCTGCGGTGAAGGGCGTCATCTGGTCGAGCCTGCTGCGCGGGGCCTACCACCTCTACCAGGGGTTCGGCGCGGGAGTGGGAAACCTGGCGATGGGCCTGGTCTTCGGCTACGTCTATCGCCGCTGGGGCCGGCTGTGGCCGCTGGTCATCGCCCACGGCATCATCGACACCGTGGCCTTCGTCGGCTACGCGCTGCTGGCCCAACGCCTGGGGTGGGTGGAGCCGGAGCGCGTAAATTGACCTGGTGAACGACGAGCGGAGACGGCCGCCCAGACCACCCGGCGAGCCGTCCCAGGTGATTCGTCGCGACCCCGCCTACCGGCCCCCGCCGCCACCGGTACCGCCGGTGCACCGCCGGCCACCGGTGTGGCCGCCGAACCCGCCGACACCAGCACCTGCGCCCCCTCTGCCCCCGACGCGCAGACTGCCGCCTCCCCCGCCTCCTCCGGCTCGTCGGCCACCACCGCCACCTCCTCGGCAGCAGCCTCCCCCACGCCGTCCGCCGTCGCCGCCCGTCACACCGCCGGTGGCCAAACGCCGCCGCCGGTTGCCGGTGCTGCGACTGTTGCGGCTGCTGGTGGCACTCATCCCCATCACCGCCATCGCGTTCATCGGCGTGGGCTTCTGGGTGGACACGTCGCTGCACCGGGTCGCAGCCCTGGTCGACTATCCGGACCGACCCGCAGCGGGGAGCGGCAGCAACTGGCTGCTGGTCGGCTCCGACAGCCGGGCGAATCTGTCCCCGGACCAGCAGGCCGAACTCGCCACCGGCGGCGACGTGGGCAACGGCCGGACCGACACCATCCTGGTGGTCCACGTGCCCGGTTTGGGATCGAGCGCCCCGACCACCATGGTGTCGCTCCCGCGCGACTCCTACGTCGACATTCCCGGGTACGGCAGCGACAAGATCAACGCCGCGTTCTCCCTCGGCGGACCCCAGCTGCTGGCCCAGACCGTGGAGCTCAACACCGGCTTGCACCTCGATCATTACGCCGAGATCGGGTTCGACGGCTTCGCGGCACTGGTGGACGCCCTGGGCGACGTCACCGTCTGCCCCGCGGAACCCATCGTCGATCCCCTCGCCGGGATCGATCTCCCGGCCGGCTGCCAGGCCCTCGACGGCCGCGATGCACTGGGCTACGTCCGTAGCCGCGCCACCGCCCGGGCCGACCTCGATCGGATGGTCAACCAGCGCCAGTTCATGTCCGCGCTGCTGAAGCGCGCGTCGGCCCCGGCGGTCTGGCTCAATCCGTGGCGCTGGTACACCGTGCCCCGCGCCGCAGTTGATGCCCTCACCGTCGACGAGAGCGACCACAGCTGGAACCTGGCCCGCCTCGGGTGGGCGCTTCGCGGGGAGACGACGACGCTGACGGTCCCGATCGGCGAGTACACCTCCAATGGCTCGGGCGACGTGGTGATCTGGGATGACGCTGCCGCCGGGGCGCTGTTCGAGGCGCTGGCCACCGATGCTGCTGTCCCGCCGTCGACTCTCGACGCGCCACCCTGAGCCACAGCAAACTGAGCGACACTGTGAGGATCGTCACCGACTTAGGTCTGATTTACTTAGGAAATGCTTGCCTGAGTAAGGTTGACCTTCGATGAAAATCGCTCTGACCTGGGCTATTGTCGTGACCATGATTCGTACCGACGCGCAGCACACCAAGTTCAACGGTTTGCTCAGCGACCAGATCCGCAATGAGTTCACCGCTTCGCAGCAATACATCGCCGTCGCCGTGTACTTCGATGATTCCGACCTCCCGCAGCTGGCCAAGCACTTCTACCGCCAGGCAGTCGAAGAGCGCAACCACGCCATGATGCTGGTGCGCTACCTGCTCGACAGGGGCATCCACGCCGAGATCCCCGGTGTCGACGCGGTCCGCAACGAGTTCGTCTCGCCGCGGGCAGCCCTGGAGATGGCGCTTGATCAGGAGCGCGGTGTCACCGAGCAGATCACCACGCTCGCCGCGGTGGCCCGCGACGAGGGCGACTACCTCGGCGAGCAGTTCATGCAGTGGTTCCTCAAGGAGCAGGTGGAAGAAGTTGCGTCCATGACCACACTGCTGCGGATCGCCGACCGTGCCGGCGACAACCTGTTCCACCTCGAGGATTTCGTCAACCGCGAGATGTCGGTCTCCGGCGACGACGCCACCGCGCCCGCCGCCGCGGGCGGAACGCTCTGACTAGACGTCACCGTCTCGGCCCGCCCCGGTCAAACCGTCCTGTAACCAGGATTTGGTTCGGCCGGGGTGATTTGTCGCTATCCAGCCCACCCCCACGTCGCGGCAGAAGCCGACGTCCTCGTAGTGGTCGACCGTCCAGCAGTACAACGCCCGGCCCTGGGCCGCGGCGCGATCCACCAGTTCCGGGTGTTCCCGCAGCGTGGTGATGGAGGGCCCGACGGCGGTCGCACCCACCGTCGTCGCGGCACTCCCGCCGAGATACCGCGACGTCTCGCCCAGCAACACCGTCGGCAGCAGCGGCGCCGCCCGCCGGATCCGCCAGACCGCGGCCGCGGAGAACGACATGACCACCGCCCGGGACCGGTCCGCCGAGGCAGGGGCGGCGATGCCGTATCGGTGCAGCAGCGCCAGCACCTTGCTCTCGACCAGGGCGCCGTAGCGAACCGGGTGCTTGGTCTCGATGAACAGCTTGACCGGGCGGTTCCAGTCCAGCACCAATGTCACCAGGTCGTCGAGCGTCAGCAGACCCGTCTCGCCCAGACTTCCGTCGGGACGCCAGCTGCCATGCCACGAGCCGTAGTCCAGCCTGCGCAGTTGTGCCAGCGTCAAGTCGCTGACCAGACCGGTGCCCGACGACGTCCGGTCGATACGCCGGTCGTGGACACAGACCAGATGCCCGTCCTGGGTGAGCCGGACATCGCACTCCACGCCGTCGGCACCCTCCTGCAGGGCAAGCTCGTAGGCGGCCAGGGTGTGCTCCGGTCGGTCGGCCGAAGCTCCCCGGTGCGCGACGACGAAGGGATGCCCCTCGTGCACTCTCGGGCGCACTTCGCCGTGGCCCCCGTCGCCCGCGTTCATATCGTTATGCTGCAGGCTCCTGGCCGGTGTGCTCAACCGCGGGCGCGGATTCGTCCTTCCGCGGCAGGTCAGCGGGCTCGTCGAGCCGGACCATCACCCAGCGGTGTGCCGGCCGTTCCACGGGTTTGCGCTCGAAACCGAAATACACCCGTGCCAGTGCCGCCACCGTGGCCGCGCCGAGCAGGTACGCGAACGTCACCGTCACGGTGTTGTCGGCGATGCCCTGGGCATCGGTGGTGAAGCTCGTCGCAATGGCGAAGACGGACACTCCCGTGCACAGCACCCACAGCAGCGCCCAGACGATGATCGGCTTGCGCATCCGGGTGTACGTCTCCTCGGCCACCGCGGTCTCGATCACGAACACCGGCGCCCACACCAGGTTGACCAGCGGGACCAGGCACCCGGCCCACAGCGAGCGGGCCGATCGGGGGTCGCTCTGCCCACGGTGGGCGAACACCGCCGCCCGGCGCTTGATCAGCCATCCCGCCGTCACCACGCCGCACCCGATCACCGCGAAGAGCACGGCCACACTGAGTAACACCCCGCCCCAGACCGCCACCCAGGCCACCACCGGATTCAGCAGCGTCGTGCGGTTGAGTACCAGCAGGAGGTACCGGATCGCGTGGATCACCGCGGCGGCGATCATCACCGCGGCGGTCACGTAAAGCGTCAGGCGGACGAAGGTGGCCGACGGGCCACCCCTGGTGTCCGGCTCGGCCTCGGGGGTGACGGCGATCTGATCGAACAGACCCCACCGCGGGATCATCTGGTAGCGCGGCGTCGGGCCGAGCGGGCGCCGTTGCCGATGTGGTGTGGGAGCCGCGCCAGGCCGCACCGCAATCCAGCGGTAGCCGGCAGGCGGCCGTTGTGGTGGCGCACCGGCTCCGGCAGGTCGGTGCCACCCCGAGCCGGATGGGCCGGGTGGGCCGTTCTGCGGGATTTCCGCCGGCGGCAACAACGCACCTTGGCAGCGCGCACACCACTGGCGCTGCTTGTCGCGCACGTTCCACCGGGTGCCGCACGCCGAACACACCTGGATCACCGGACCAGCCTAACTACGCGGCGGCCCGAGTGGTTCAGACGGTGCCCGCGTCGCCGGCGTCGGTGACTACCGGCCGTCCTGCGTCGTTCCAGGCCAGCATGCCTCCGTCGACGTTCGCCGGCTCATAGCCGTTGCGTTGGAGATACTGCGCGACGCGCTGTGACCGGCCGCCGGCGTGACAGATCACGTACAGGGGTTTGTCGACGTCGATCTCCTGGATCCGCGCCGGCACATCGCCCATCGGGATGTGTTGCGCGCCCGGCGCGTGGCCGCGCTGCCATTCGTCGTCCTCACGCACGTCCAGCAGGGTCGCTTCCGCGCCGAAGTCGGCAGGAAGTCCTGGGACGTCCACCTGAGGAATCACCGAGTCGTCCATCGGTCAATCCTGTCACGTGATACCCGGGCTGGGCCACAGATCGGAACGCAGCAATCACCCTCTATCCACAGTTTCCACAGGTTTATCCACAAGGCGAACAAGCCGGTGTTTCAGGGTTTCCACAGCTGACAGGGATGTGACGCGCGTCGGGTTGTGGATAAGACATTCGATCCACCGGCCCGCCATCAACAACCTCGGCGAACTTCTGTGGAGGTGTCCCGCCCCGCCCGGACGACCAGTGCACCAGCATCACCCGCGGCGGCCTTCCGCTCAGCGTGATTTCGGCACGAAGGCTCGATTTTCACCATGGTACGAGGAGGGTTATGATCGCCGTCACAGGAAATTATCTGTGATTCATCTCACCGGGGGGCACGCTTGATAGTGCAGGTCAGGGCAATCTGATGGCGACGCAACCGGTCGGACCGCACACGGCACGTCAGCCCAAGCAGTGGTATGCGCCCTCTTCAACCTGCAACCGCTCCTACTTGCTCGCCATGCTGCGCGCGAGTCTGATCGCCCTGGTTCTGCTGGCGATCCTCGCGCTCATCGTCCTGACCTGATTTGTCTTGACCTGATTTCATCGCGACCAGACCGCCCGTTCGCAGTCCACCGCACCTGCCCCTGGCCGTCGTGCCCGGATTGACGTCCTTGCGGTGCGGGTAGGTATGCGACAAGGATCAACGTTGTCGTGACGGCGTGCCTGCCGGCCACCGGCTGGCTCAGATCCTTTGAGCGCACAACTGAAGAGCAGACCAGAAAGGATTCACGTGGCTGAATACACCTTGCCCGACTTGGACTGGGATTACGGTGCACTCGAACCCCATATTTCCGGACAGATCAACGAGCTTCACCACAGCAAGCACCACGCGACCTATGTCAAGGGTGTCAACGACGCGGTCGCCAAGCTCGAAGAGGCCCGCGCCGGCGACGATCACGCCGCGATCTTCCTCAACGAGAAGAATCTGGCGTTCCACCTCGGCGGTCACGTCAACCACTCGATCTGGTGGAAGAACCTGTCGCCCAACGGCGGCGACAAGCCCGAAGGCGACCTTGCCGCCGCCCTCGACGACCAGTTCGGGTCATTCGACAAGTTCCGCGCACAGTTCACCGCGGCCGCCAACGGCCTTCAGGGCTCCGGCTGGGCGATCCTCGGCTACGACAGCCTCGGTGACAAGCTGCTGACCTTCCAGCTCTATGACCAGCAGGCCAACGTCCCGCTGGGCATCATCCCGCTGCTGCAGGTCGACATGTGGGAGCACGCGTTCTACCTGCAGTACAAGAACGTCAAGGCCGATTACGTCAAGGCCTTCTGGAACGTCGTCAACTGGGAAGACGTCCAGAATCGCTACGCTGCGGCCGTTTCGAAGACCAAAGGCCTGATCTTCGGCTGATCGGTTTCTGCTGGAAAATTTCGACAGAGGGGCGCTGTGCTGCGGCACAGCGTCCCTTCTGTTCTTCGTTGCGAACCCCTCTAACCAGGTGGTTGGCACTCGTGTCCTCTTGCGTGCCAGTGGGGGTGTACCGCATCCTGTTCGGACCGACCCGTCGGAGTGTCGCGCGCAAGTCCCAACCGAGCGCGGAGGGCAATATGGAAACTGGGTCCGGGCGAGCAATTGAACTCGCTCCCTTCCATTCTGGTGGCGCTTTGAAGGGCTTCGTGGTTTCGGGCCGGTGGCCTGATTCCACAAAGGAATGGGCACAGCTGCTGATGGTCGCGGTGCGGGTCGCTTCCTGGCCTGGATTACTCTCCACCACAACGATTTTCGGTGTGCGAGAAGAACTCCCCGATATGCCTGCACCCGGCACCGTCGGCCTGGTGTTGGCCGTCGGCACCGTCGTCGGCGAGGCGGCGATCGGGCCAGGGCATTTTGCGGCCCAACAACCCCCCGCCCTGATGATGCTGCATCCACCGTCGGAAACCATGCCGTCGTTGCCGGAATGCACCGGCGCCGCCTCCGGCTGCGTTCTACTCCCCGGACTGCCCCATCTGGGCCTGGAGCATCGCGCGGCCTGGGTCGAAGCCGAATCCGATGGCACGGTCACGTCGATGGTCAGCCGTGTCGGCGTCGACCCGATCAGCCATCCGGATACCGCGATCCTGGCGATGCTGCTCGCCGCCTAGCTGTTTTCGCTGCAGTTTCGGTTGGTGGACAGCGGCGCGGTCACTGATGCCGCGTAGATTTTGGCAATCGCACAGCCGGTGATGCGCAACTGCGTGCGGCCCTGACGCGGACGGATGCCACCGACCGTCGGCAATGCCGCGGGCCCCTGACGGATTCCATCGGGTGGAGTTGGACCCATCTGCGCCGGTAGCCGCGTCAATAGACACCCGTCGTGGGGTTCGGCCGGCCCCGATGATGCGGATTGAGTGGTCACGTTTCGCTGCAGCAAACCTCAGTTCTTCCTCAGGAAGCACTCAGGAACCGTTGCCCGGTAACAACTGCATTTCGACTGCCACCCCCCAATGGCAGGGTCGTGTCGACGCGCTCATCTCGGCAGGTCAGAATCGTCTTGGTGCCCCACGACCACGGTCTTCAATTCAAGACGGACGCCCAGTTCACGGATTTCGGCCCCCTCCGTCGGCCGAAACAAAAAAGGCCTGCGTCAATTTTTTTGGCGTTTGCACTTGGTTGTGGCCACAACTCTCGCTACGATGATCAGCAAATACGGCCATGGACAAGTACGCAATGTCCACCTGTGGAGGTTTTACGATGAGCACGACATTCGCTGCGCGACTGAATCGCCTGTTCGACACGGTTTACCCCCCCGGTCGTGGTCCGCACACGTCCGCTGAGGTCATCGGCGCGCTCAAAGCCGAGGGCGTGACGATGTCGGCGCCGTATCTGTCGCAACTGCGGTCCGGCAACCGGACCAACCCGTCCGCGGCAACCATGGCCGCGCTTGCCAACTATTTCCGTATCAAGCCGGCCTACTTCACCGATGACGAATACTACGAAAAGCTCGACAAAGAGCTCACCTGGCTGGCCCACATGCGCGACGAGGGCGTACGCCGCATCGCCGCCCGCACCGTCGGGTTGTCGGCTGAGGCCCAGCAGGATCTGGTGCAGAAGGCCGAAGAGCTGCGACGCAAAGAGCACCTCGACTAGCTAGCTGGCTCGCTGCCCCTCACGGGTGACGTCGCGGTATTGCCGTGCGATCTCGATGATCCATTCCCGGTCCGAGTAGCTCTCCGGCTGCCTGAACACGCCCAAGCCGGGGAACGCGTGATCGCTGTCTTTCCCGACGTGGATCCACTCCGCAATGGTCCGGGCCTGCGTGGTCGGCGCCACCTCGGCGTTCGTGGCTTCCGGTTGGCTGTCCGGTGCCGCTTCACGAGCCTCGCCTTGCGCGACGCTGGCCTCCAGGAACAGCGCATCCGAGATCAACGACAGCCGCTCCGCGACCCGGAACACCAACGGCCCGCGTGGGCGTACGCCGATACCGATTTCGGGCTGCCGCTGTTCGAGTTCTGCCAGCAGCGGCTCGATCAGCCGCAGTTCGTAGCGCCCGGTGAACCAATCCTCCGCCGTGGGCAACAGCGACCCCACCGCCACCACCGCCATCGCCGTGCCCAGGAGCGTCGCCGCGGTCCCGATGCCGACGAGGTGGGTGGTGCCAGCCGCCTGGATCAGGAAGAACGCGCTGGCGAGCAGGATCAGCACGATGCCCATGGTGAACACGAACAACGCCCGACCGCGCCGGCTCCGGCTGGAATTCCGCAGTCCCGCCCAGGACACCAGCGTCAGCGCCAGCATGATGTAGAGCAGGGGCAGCAGCCACGGCAGCGACAGCTGTGGGGTGCCCAGGTTGCGGCTCAGGTACTCCTGCGGCGACATCTCCGGTTGTTGACCGCCCATGAAGAACATCGCCAGGGTGATCGCGGCGATCACAGCCGCCACGCCGTACTGCGCCAGCGCGATGCGTCGCGTCACAACGGGGCGTCGGGTCGACGCGGCAGTGGTGATCATCACGCAACTGCCCGCTGCGCAGGCGATCAGCGCCACCTGGCTCAGCCCCACTGAGATGTTCGGCCAGTGCAGCGCCGAGTCCAGCAGCAGCGTCAGCGGCGCCCAGTTGAGCGCGGCGACCACGGCCAAACTGCCCAGCGCGACGATCATCGCGGTGCTGACCAGTGATTGCTTGTTCACCAACGCCCACCCGATACGCACCCCGGTGGCCAAGGCCAGTAGTCCGGCGATCGCCCACACCATCAGCCGAACGCCTCACCGAGTCGCACCTGGACTATCGACGCGCGGTCCGACGGCAACCGGCCCAACCGGTAGATGAGCAGTGCCGCGAAATCCTCGGCTTCCTGCTCGGCGTCCGCGCCGCTGGGACCCATACATCCGGTGCGCTGGTTGAGCATGTAGCCGATCAGATCGTCGCTGGCCACCTCGGCCGCCTGGCGGGCCACCTCGGTGACCGGGATCCCCTGGTGTCCGAGTACCAGATGCCCGAGTTCGTGGGCGAGGGTGCGCTGCCACGTCGGGAGCCCCTGCTGAACCACGAACACGTCATGGTCGGCGTACTGCCGCCACTGTCCACACACGCCGAACGGCAGGTCAGCGGTTTCGATGTCAATCGGACGGTCCCGGCTCGTACTGACCGCCGTGACCAATCGGGCGAGGGAGACCTCGCCGCGTCGCGGCGCCAACGCAAGGACGTCGCTCACCGCTTTGGTCACGCGTCGGCTCGCTGGCATGTCACCCCCTCTTGGCTACCCAACTAGTCACTACAGGAAGCGCGACGTCCCCGCGGCGCGAACCACGTGGCCGGCCTTGGCCTGGCGATAACCGAGTAAGCCCCCCACAGCTGTAAGGGCAACTATGCCCAAAACGCCCGGGAGTGCAAGCCCTGCGACCTGAGCGAGCCGAGCCGACCTGAGGTACTCGGGATAACCGGCGCGGAAGGTCGCCGGCAGTTGACCCGGGTTCGGAATCGGTGCCGGCGCAGGCCGGACAACATTCTGCTGCCCAGGCGCGGGCGGACGTACCACCGGCGGCGCCGGCGCGGGAGCAACAGCAGGGGCGGCTGTCCTGGCCGGACCGCCGCCGATCTGTCGGGGCACGATCATGATCGGCGGGCTGATGGGCGCCAGCGCCCCGGGCACCCCGACCGACGGCGCCAGACCCCCGCCGCCGGCGGTGATCACCCCGGGTTCCGAGGGTGTCGGCTCACCGGGGAACTGCGGCGTCAGCGGCGGGAGCGGGAAGCCGCCGTTGCCGCCACCGCCGCCGCCTCCACCGCTGCTGGGCGGCTCGGGACTGGTAGGTGGTTCCGGGATGGTGGGCGGTAACGGGCTGGTGGGCGGCTCGGGGACCGTGGGAGGCACCGGGCTGGTGGGTGGCTCAGGGATGCCGGGCGGGGGCCGTCCCGCGGGATCACCGGGCACTTCGGGCTCTTCGGGCTCCTCGGGTACTTGGGGCGACGCGCACGGCCAGGTGGAATCCCAACCGTCGCCGTGCCCATTCCAGCCTTCGCCGTGCCCATGTCCATGCCCATCGCCGTGATCGTGCCCGTGCCCGTAGCCGTCGCCGTCGCCGTTCGGCTTGCCGCCACGCCACGGTGTGCTGGGCCATCGCTTTTTCGGCCGGTCGCCGTCGGGCCGCTGCGAGTCCGGACGACGCTCGGTGTCGGCGTTGGAGTCACGATCAAGTCCAGCTCTGCCGTCGTCCTTCTTGCCGTCGTCCTTCGACTGCTCACCTCGGTGGCTGTCGCGCTGGTCGTTGTCACGGCTGTCGCGATGGCTCGGCTTGTCACGGCCGCCGGAATCGGTGCTGCTGCGGCTGTTGCGGTGCTGGCCGGAATCGGCCGTGGCTTCGGAAATGCCCAGGCCGCCGGCTCCTCCTAGCAGCAAACCGGCAGCGATCGCTACGCTGATCGCCCCGGTCTGAACTCTCGCCCCATCCACAGATATCCCAATCCCCAGCCAGGCGCCGGGTCGTCGCGACCCGCGGCCTGCTCCCTACTTTGGCCCATTCTCGCATATCCGCAGGTCGCAATTTCGGTCGTCGGCGCAGACAGATAGGGTTGCACCGGTTCGCGGCAGACATCGCGAGAATTGACGAGAGCACCGGGAGGCGGCAGGTATGGGCCTGTTCACCAAGCGAAAGAGCCGCGCCACACGGCGGGCGGAGGCCAAGGCGATCAAGGCCAAGGCCAAGCTCGAAGCCAAGCTCGGCGCCAGGAATGAGCGCCGCCGCATCAAATCCTCGCAGCGGGCCGAAGTCAGGTCGCTCAAGGCGCAGCTCAGAGCACAACGGGACAGCGAGCGATCGGCACTGCGGATCGCCGAGACCCAGCTCAAAGCGGCGCGGGAGGGCAAGCTGCTCTCCCCGGCCCGGATTCGCCGCACGTTGACGGTCACGCGTCTGCTGGCGCCGATCCTGGTTCCCGTCATCTACCGCATCGGGACCTCGGCGCGGGGTCTGCTCGACGAACGACGCGCTGAGCGGCTCGGCGTACCGCTGACCCAGCTCGGCCAGTTCTCCGGGCACGGCGGCCAGCTGTCGGCGCGCATCTCCGGGGCCGAACGGTCGCTGCGCACGGTGGCCGAGAAGAAGCCCAAGGACGCCGAGACCAAGCAGTTCGTCGTGGCGATCACCGATCGGCTCACCGACCTGGCCGCCGCCGTCACCGCCGCCGAGAGCATGCCGACCGCTCGCCGACGCGCCGCGCACGCGGCCATCTCCGAGCAGCTCGACGGTATCGATGCCGACCTGATGGCTCGCCTCGGCGTTCTCTGACCAGCGTTCTCCCCGAACTCCGTTGTCCCGCCGCCTCTCTCCCACCGCGGGTCTTCGCGGTCTGAGCACCTTCGCGTTCACCGGCGCCCTGGCCGTGGCCGCACATGCGGTGGCGGGCGGCGCGTTGCCTGCCGGTGGCGCGGCCGTTCTCCTTGCGGTGACGGCTGCCGTTGTCGGGCTGTGCGCGCTGTCCGAGCGGGCATC
This sequence comes from Mycobacterium sp., assembly GCA_040512325.1. Lineage (GTDB taxonomy): Bacteria > Actinomycetota > Actinomycetes > Mycobacteriales > Mycobacteriaceae > Mycobacterium. The sequence goes on from JBEVFK010000148.1 coordinate 18,955, forward strand.
CGGAGCGCCGATGTTGGCGGCACTGCTGGCCTGCGGACAACTCACCGGGCATGTCGCACTGGCCGCCGCCGGTCACGCCCATGGCGAAACTTCAACTCTGCCGGCACCTTTGATGCTGTTGACCCACGCCGTGGCCGTTGTCGCCGGGGCGGTGCTGGTGTCGGCCTGTGAGCGGCTGTGTCAGGTGTTGTCGCGAGCGGTCCGCCGCTGCGTCGGCATTGCTCAGCTACCGGTGGATGTCCGCACCCCGCGTGCGGTCACCCCGGACGGTCAGCCACTGCAGCATGTGTTGCTCCTGGCGGCGTCGATCTCACACCGGGGGCCGCCGGCGCGCATCCGTCTGTGATTGCGCACCCCACCTTCCCCTGACCAGAAAGCCATCCCCCGATGAATCCCCGTTCGCGGTCGACGCTGCGCGCCTTGTGCGCGGCCGCTTCCATCGCCGGCGCCTGCTGCCTCGGCTCCTTGGCCGGCGCGGCACCGGCCTTCGCCCATGTGCACGTCGACGCCGACAACCCCGTCCAAGGTGACACCACCATCGTGTCGTTCCGAGTGCCGAATGAGTCCGAGACCGGCTCAGCAACAACGGCATTGACCATCACCCTGCCCGCAGTGGCCTCCGCACGCTCCGATGTGATGGCCGGCTGGACCTCTGCGCTGCAGCGGGACCCGGCCACCGGGGCCGCGCAATCGGTCACCTGGACCGCCACCCCCGACGCCGGGATCTTCGCCGACCAGTTCGAGATCTTCCAGATGCAGGTGACGCTGCCCGCCGCGGAGACCGTGGTGTTCCCGGCGGTCCAGACCTACGCCGACGGCACCGTGGTCCGATGGGATCAGCCGACTGCCCCGGGTGGGGCGGAGCCGACCCACCCGGCGCCGACGCTGACGCTCACCCCGGCCGAGCTGGCGGACGACGCCCCGGTGCAGCCTGCGACGGTGCCAGGTGAACTCGGGCCCGACAACGTCGCCCGCGCCCTGGCCGGCACCGCACTTCTGCTGGCAGCGATCGGTGTCGGCATTGCTTTCGTGAGGAGAGGCGCATGAAGACGAGCTTTCGGATGTTGGCCGCCACTGTGTTGATGGTCCTGTTGTCGCTCGCCGGGGCGGCGGCCGCGTCGGCGCACGCTGTCCTGATTTCCAGTGATCCGGTCGAGAATGCTTCGCTGCCAACCAATCCCGAACGGGTGAGCGCCACGTTCAACGAGCAGATGCAGGCGGCGTTCGCCGCGATGACGGTGATCGGGCCCGATGGCGGTCAGTATTCGGACGGGGATATCGCCGTGCAGGGCGCCACGCTCAGTGTCGGGGTGCGCGCGGGCGGGCCTGCCGGCACCTACACCGTCAACTACCGCGGCACCTCTGCCGACGGCCATGTCGTGTCGGGTGCCTGGTCCTACACCGTCACCGAATCCCGCCCCGCCGCCGAGCCTCCTCCCGCAGGTACGACGTCGCCGGCTCCGGTGGACGCACCGACCGCCACCCCCACTGCCGCACCGCCGGGACCGTCCGATGAGGGAATACCTGTGTGGCCCTTCATTGTCGGGGCGACGGCGATCGTGGCGGGCGGGGCGATCTGGGCGGTTCGGCGCCGGTCGTGACGACGGTGCGGCCGGCCGCGGCCACCGCCGGTGTGTTCGCCGCAGTGGTGGCGCTGGCATGGGTGCTGGCGCAGCCTCAGCTCTCACCGTCGGCGGTTGCGGTCCGCGCTGTCGCCGATGGTGCTGCGGTGCTCTGCCTGGGGCTGGCCGCGGTACCGCACTTCGATGAGCAGCGGTACCGCGGTGAACTGTTGCGTCGCGCGTCCGGGCCGCTGGTCGTCAGCGGCGCGGTGTGGCTGGTGGCCGAATTGGTGCGCGTGACGGTGTCGGCGGCCGAGTTGGTGAATGTGACCGTCGACCGGTTGTCGTTGCGGACGGCATGGGAGTTCGCCACGGCCACCGCGGCAGGACGATCTGCACTGTTCAGTTTGGTGGCCGCGCTGCTGATCTGTCTGTCGGCGCTGTGGTTGCAGCCCACGGTCTCCCTGCGGTTGACCGTCGCCGGTATCGCCGGTATCGGCATCGCCGCGCGGGCGGTCACCGGGCACCTCGCCGAGGGCACCCTGGGAGCCACCGCGGTGGTGGCGCACGCCCTGGCGGCGGCACTGTGGTGTGGCGCCCTGGCGGCACTGGTGCTGACCGTGCGCACACGCGGCCAGTGGGCGCGCGTGCTCCCGGGATTCTCCCGGATGTCGCTGATGTGCGTCGCCACCCTGCTGGTCGGCGGCACGGCCGGCGCTCTGACCCGCCTCGCGACGCCGGCGGATCTCTACGCCTCCGGTTATGGCCGGATACTGCTGGCGAAAGTCCTGGCGACGGTGGTGTTGCTGGTGCTGGCCTGGCGGAACCGGCGTACCTGGGTGCCGGCCGCCCGCGCGCATCGGATCAGCGCCGACGCCTCACGGAGCAGGGCGCTGACGGAGCTGTCGATCATGGCGGTGGCGCTGACGCTGGCCGCGGCACTGACGGTGACCGGTTAACGCCGCAGGTCGGGATCATCGGCCGCCTGGCATGATGGGGTGGCTGCCGGTCCGGTGTAGTGACGACGAGCTCGAGACGATGCGAAGGAGCTAGCCCCATGGTCGACCCGCAGGAGCCGCCCGAGAAGCGTCCCGAGGCCGCACCTGGAGTCCCCGCGCAACCACCGGCACCGAACCCCGCCGAACCGGCCAAGGCAGCGCCGAAGGCGCCGGCGAAGAAGGCCGTGCCCAAGAAAGCGCCTGTCAAAGCCGTCAAGAAGGCACCTGCCAAGAAAGCGCCTCCGGCCAAGAAGGCTCCGGCGAAGAAGGCCGTGCCCCCCGTCGCACCCCTGCCCGCAGACGTCGCGCTCAACGGCGCCGGCCCGGTGCTCGAGGGCGCCAGGGAGGTCGCCGCGCAGGCCAAGTCCACCGTCGACGAGGCAACCGACACCGTGGTGGCGCCGCTGCTGGAACCGGCCCAGCCCGCCCGCTCACCGCTGCCGATCGCCGTCGCCGTACTGGTCAGCCTGCTGGCCGTGCTGGTGGTTCGACAGCTCCGTCGTAGTTCCGAAGAGGATTGATCGTGACGGTGACTCCCCGTGCGACGGCTGACCTGGTGGACGAGATCGGCGCCGAGGTCCGAAGCTGCGACCTCCAGCTGCGCCAGTTCGGCGGGCGGGACACCTTTGCCGGGCCCATTTCCACGGTGCGCTGTTTTCAGGACAATGCCCTGTTGAAGTCGGTGCTCTCGGAGTCCGGCGACGGCCGTGTCCTGGTGATCGACGGTGACGCCTCGGTGCACACGGCCCTCGTCGGTGACCTGATCGCCGAGCTCGGCCGGTCCAACGGGTGGGCCGGGGTGATCGTCAACGGCGCGGTGCGGGATGCCTCGACGCTGCGCACACTCGACTTCGGGATCAAAGCGCTGGGCACCAACCCGCGTAAGAGCACCAAGACCGGCGCGGGGGAACGCGACGTCGAGGTCTCTTTCGGCGGAGTGACCTTCGTGCCCGGTGAGATCGCCTACAGCGACGACGACGGAATCGTCATCGTCTGAGAAATGGTCGTCTGAGACATGGCCGTCTAGGAAGCCGTCACCGGCGCACGGTGTTTGGTGAACAGCAGTGCGGAATCGTCGATCTTGCCCTGCCGGATGAGTTGCAGGTCCACGAAGTAGTTCTGCTTGAGCCGCCACGGCTTCTCCGAACCGGACTTCGGCAGCTGATCGATGGCACGCAGGACGTATCCGGAACTGAGGTCGACGAACGGGCGGCGTTCGACGTCCGGGCCCGGTTCCTGCGGCACCACCGTGTCGTAGCCGTGCGAGTCCATGTAATTGAGTAGGCGACAGACGTATTCGGAGGTCAGGTCCGCCTTCAGGGTCCACGAGGCGTTGGTGTAGCCGAAGGTGAAGACGGCGTTCGGCAGATCGCTGAGCATCATGCCTTTGTAGGCCACCGAGTCGGCGAGGTCGAGGGGTTCACCGTTGCGCAGCACCTGTGCGCCGCCGAAGAACCGGATGTTCAATCCTGTGGCGGTGATGATGATGTCGGCGTCGAGGTGTTGTCCGGAGGTCAGTTGGATCCCGGTCTCGGTGAACCGCTCGATGGTATCGGTCACCACATCGGCGTTGCCTTTGCGGATCGTCTTGAACAGGTCGCCGTTGGGCGCCAGGCACAGTCGCTGATCCCACGGCTTGTAGTCGGGGCCGAAGTGTTTTTCGACGTCGAAGCCCTCCGGCAGCCTGCGCTGCGCCATGGTGAGCAACGTCTTGCGCATGTATTTCGGGAACCGTTGGGAGAGTTGGTATTGCGCGGTACTGAAGGTGATGGCTTTCCAGCGGTTGACGACGTGGGCGACTTTGGCCGGCAGGTACTTGTTCGCCTTTTCGGCCACCGGATCGACCTGGGGCAGCGTCCCGACGTAGGTGGGCGTGCGCTGCAGCATGGTGACGTGGCCGGCTCCGGAGTTCACCAGGGCGGGAATCAGGGTGATGGCGGTGGCGCCACTGCCGATGACCACCACCCGCTTGCCGGTGTAGTCGAGATCTTCGGGCCAGTGCTGGGGGTGGACGATGGTGCCCGAGAAGTCCTCGGCCCCTTCGAATTTCGGCGAGTAACCCTGGTCGTAGTTGTAGTAACCGCTACAGGCGAGCAGAAATCCACAGTGGATGGTTTTCTGCTGCCCGTCGTTCTCGACCGTCAGTTTCCACAGGTTGTCGGCATCGGACCAGTCGGCGGCCACCACCTTGTGGTTGAACCGCATGTGTTTGTCGATGCCGTTCTCGGTGGCGGCTTCCTTGAGGTAGGCCAGGATCGAGGGCCCGTCGGCGATGGATTTGGCCGACTCCCACGGCTTGAACCGGAAGCCGAGGGTGAACATGTCCGAGTCGGAGCGGATGCCGGGGTATTTGAACAGATCCCAGGTGCCGCCCATGTTCTCGCGGCTTTCCAGGATGGCGTAGCTCTTGCCCGGGCAGCGCTGTTGCAGGTGCCAGGCCGCGCTGATCCCCGAGATACCCGCCCCGACGATCACGACGTCGACAAATTCAGTCATATGTCAAACGTTATCAACGCCTTGTCGAGTCAGTCAACACCCTGTCGAGTATTTCGACGCGGTGTAAAGTCGTCTTCCGTGACAACCACCAGCCAGCCCCGGCCCAGCCGAGGCCGTCGCTCGGCGCGGCCGTCCGGGGAGGACCGTGAACAGGCGATCCTGGACACCGCGTCCCGTCTGTTGCAGGAGCGGTCCTACGCCGACATCTCCGTCGATGACCTCGCCAAAGGCGCCGGGCTGTCCCGTCCCACGTTCTACTTTTACTTCCCGTCCAAGGAAGCGGTGCTGCTGACGCTGCTCGACCCGCTGATCCAGCAGGCCGATACCGGCTTCCCCGCGATGAACAGCCTGCCCACCGACCCCCGCCGGGCCTGGCGGGCCGGCATCAAGACCTTCTTCGACGCGTTCGCCTCCGACCCCCTGTTGGGCAAGGCGGCCGCCGACGCCGTCCGCACCAGTCCGGAAGTGCGCGCGTTGTGGTCGCGGTTCATGGAGAAGTGGATCGGGCAGACGTCGGCGCTGATCGAGGCCGAACGGGCTCGCGGTGCCGCGCCGGACACCATCCCCGCGCGGGACCTGGCGACCGCACTCAACGACATGAACGAGCGGACCATGGTCGCCGCCCTGGCCGACGAGCAGCTGGCCGTGGCCCGCGACCGCCTGGTGGACACCCTCACCCACATCTGGCTGACCAGCATTTACGCGCACATCGACTGATCTGTCACCGAAAGATGCGAACATATGTTCGTGTCATTCGGGGATCTCAGCCGCGCAGAGGCCACCATCCTGCATGCCGATCTCGACTCGTTCTATGCCTCGGTGGAGCAGCGCGATGATCCGACGCTGCGCGGCCGGCCCGTGATCGTCGGCGGCGGCGTCGTACTGGCCGCCAGCTACGAGGCCAAGGCCTACGGGGTGCGCACGGCCATGGGTGGCCGCCAGGCACTGCAGCTGTGCCCCAACGCCGTGGTGGTGCCGCCCCGGATGTCGGCGTACTCGCGAGCCAGCGCAGAGGTGTTCGAGGTCTTCCGCGACACCACCCCGTTGGTCGAGCCGATCTCCATCGACGAGGCCTTCCTCGACGTCGGCGGCCTGCGGCGCACCGCAGGCGATCCGGTGCAGATCGCCGCTCGGCTGCGCGCCCGGGTCAGCCACGACGTCGGCCTGCCCATCACCGTCGGAATCGCCCGCACCAAGTTCCTCGCCAAAGTCGCCAGCCAGGAAGCCAAGCCCGACGGACTGCTGCTGGTACCACCCGACGGGGAGTTGCAGTTCCTGCATCCGTTGCCGGTGCGCCGGTTGTGGGGGGTGGGTGCCAAGACCGAGGACAAGCTGCGCGCCCACGGTATCGCCACCGTCGCGCAGGTGGCCGAGCTCGGCGAATCCACCCTGGCGGGCATGGTCGGCGGGGCCATGGGCCGTCAACTGTTCTGCCTGTCACGCAACATCGATCGTCGCCGCGTCACCACCGGCACCAGCCGGCGCTCGGTGGGCGCGCAGCGCGCCCTGGGCCGGCGCGGCAACACGATGTCCGCGACGGAGATCGACGCGGTGGTGCTGAACCTGGTGGATCGGATCACCCGCCGGATGCGGGCGGCCGACCGCACCGGCCGCACGGTCACCCTGCGATTGCGGTTCGACGACTTCGGGCGGGCGACGCGCTCGCACACCCTGCCGCAGGCCACCGCGGCCACCGAACCGATCCTGGCCGCCGCGCGCGAGTTGGTGGCCGCCAGCGCTCCGCTGTGTGCTCAGCGCGGTCTCACCCTGGTCGGGTTTGCGGTCTCCAACATCGACCGCGACGGTGCTCAGCAGCTGGAGCTGCCGTTCGGACACGAGTCCGAGGTGCTGGCCGTCGATTCGGCCGTCGACTCGATCCGGCAGCGGTTCGGCAACTCATCGCTGACACGGGGGGTCCTCGTCGGGCGCGACCCAGGGCTGGAAATGCCGATGCTGCCGGACTAGGTGTGCTGTCGACTAGGACACCCAGTCCAGCAGCTTGTCGACGGGCCAGGTGTTGATGATGCGCTCGACCGGCACGGCGTTGTCGAGGGCCCGCTGGGCCCCGTAGCCCAGGAAGTCCAGCTGGCCCGGTGCATGGGCGTCGGTGTCGATGGAGAAGTGACAGCCGATCTCCAACGCGAGGTTCAGCAGCCGGGTTGGGGGGTCGCGCCGCTCGGGACGCGAGTTGATCTCCACCGCGGTGCCGTGGTCGCGGCAGGCCGTGAACACCTTCTCGGCGTCGAACTTCGACTCGGCGCGGATACCGCGATTGCCCTCCACCAGCCGTCCGGTGCAGTGCCCCAGCACGTCGGCGTACCCCTCGGACGCCGCGCGCACCATCCGCCGCGTCATGGCAGTGGAGTCCATCTTGAGCTTCGAGTGCACGCTGGCCACCACGATGTCGAGGCGCTCCAGCAGTTCGGGTTCCTGGTCCAGTGAGCCGTCGTCGAGGATGTCCACCTCGATGCCGGTCAGGATCCGCATGGGCGCGAACTTCTCGCGCAGCTCGTCGATGACGTCGAGCTGGTGGCGCAGCCGCTCCGCCGACAGCCCGTTGGCGACGGTCAGCCGTGGCGAGTGGTCGGTCAGGGCGCAGTATTCGTGCCCGAGCGCTTTGGCGGCCGCCATCATCTCTTCGATCGGCGCCGAGCCGTCGGACCAGTTGGAGTGCAGATGCAGGTCGCCGCGCAACGCCGCGCGGATCTCGCCGCCCCCGAGATCCGCTGCTGCCGATCGCAATTCGACAAGGACGTCAGGTTCTCGGCCCGCGTAGGCCTGGGCGATCACCTTCGCGGTCTTGGGTCCAACACCGGTGAGCGACTGCCAGGAATTGGCCTGCCCGTGCCGCTCGAGGTCGGCGGGGCTCAGTGCCTCGACGACGTCCGCGGCGTTGCGGTAGGCCATCACCCGCCGCGAATCCTCGCGGGCCCGGTCTTTGTAATAGGCGATCTGACGCAACGCCGCTACGGGGTC
>JBEVFK010000149.1:0-14125 GCA_040512325.1 Mycobacterium sp.
CCGGGCAGGTGCCGACCACCACCTCGGCGCCACTGGCCCGTAGCCGCTTGACCGCCTCGCCGAGGCGCCGCGCCGAGGCGGCGATGCCGTTGACCGCGGTGATGTCGTTGGCGCCGATCATGATCACCGCGGCGTCCGGCGGGGGACCGGCGACGAACATGGCGTCGACCTGTCCGGACAGGCCCTTGGACGTCGCCCCGACGATGGCCTTGGTGCTCAACCTGATCCGTTTGCCGGAAAGCTCGGCCAGGCCGCGGGCGATCAGGACGCCCGGTACCTCGTCGGCGGACTTGCAGCCGTAACCGGTGGCCGTCGAGTCGCCGAAGATCATCAGGTGCAGGTCGAAGGGGACGCCCCGCTGCCAACGCTCGACGGGTTCGCCCCCGCGGGTGTACACACCGTCGGCGCGGGGTGGGACGGCCCACGATTTGGGGATGACCTGACGGGCCTTGACGGCCTGGAAGCTGAGCAGGTTGCGGGCGCCGACGACACCGGCGGCGCCGGTTGACGCCAACAACGCAGCCACCGCAAGGGTTGACCGACGCGAAACGCGTGTGCCCACGACGGACAGTTTAGGCGGCTGGGCATCGGGGAGATGACCGCAACGAGGCCGGTGGGTCACGGTCGGGTACCGGATGGGGTATCAATACTGCTTCGAACTGCGTTGTAAATGGCAGCGAGGTGTCAAGCTAAGTAGCCCGGCTAGCTGCAAGACGGGCCGATACGGGACAGGCACGCCGAAACAGGCCACTACGACGATGTAGGGGAGTGTTGATATGACCGCACCCAGTAAAGTCTCCGGTAGTCCGCGCGCACCCATCAGTGCAGCTAGCGGCCGCAAACTGCGCAAGTTCCCTGTCAGTGACGGGGCCCCCGTCGAGATCGTGGAAACGGGCACCAGCATTCGCGGCCGGCTGTTGTCGCTGACGTGCCGCTTGACGGTCAGGCCGACACTGGCCATCGCCAGCTATGTCCCCAATCTGCCGTGGCCGTGGGGCGTCGTCGATTTCGCCTCGCGCGCTCTGCTGCCCCAGGCGGGCACTGTGCGCGCCACCATCGGTCTGCCGCACGCCGATGCCCAACTGGTCCGCGCGCCGGGTGTGCTGCCTGCGGACGGCAAGCGCCGCATCGTGCTCTACATGCACGGCGGCGCGTTCCTGACCTGCGGTGTCAACTCGCACAACCGCATCGTGACCACCCTGTCCCACGCCGCCGACGCCCCGGTGCTGATGGTCAACTACCGGATGATCCCCAAACACACCGTCGGTATGGCAGTCGACGACTGCCGCGACGCCTACGGCTGGTTGCGGTTGCGCGGCTACGAGCCGGATCAGATCGTGCTGGCCGGCGACTCGGCCGGCGGTTACCTGGCGTTGGCCCTGGCGCAGCGGTTACAGGCCGAAGGCGAGAAGCCGGCCGCGCTGGTGGCGATCTCGCCTCTGCTGCAACTGGCGAAGGAACCCAAACAGGCCCACCCCAACATCAAGACCGACGCGATGTTCCCGCCCAAGGCCTTCGACGCACTGGTCGGGCTGGTGGCCCGCGCCGCCGCCAAACACATCGTCGACGGCGAGCCCGAGCAGATCTACGAACCGCTCGACCACATCGAACCCGGGCTCCCGCGCACCCTGATCCATGTGTCGGGCTCGGAGGTGCTCCTGCACGACGCCCGGTTGGCCGCGCGCCGGCTGGCCGCTGCCGGAGTGCCCGCCGAGGTTCGGGTATGGCGAGGTCAGGTCCATGATTTCCAGCTGTTCGCGCCGCTCATTCCGGAGGCCAAGCGGTCCCTGCGCCAGATCGGCGAGTACATCCGCGAGGCCACCGGCTAGGTCCTCGGCAGACCCCGGCACTCGCCCATCGGGATGTAGGCAAAGATGTACCCATGCGGATCGCGCGGCACATCAGTGAGCTCATTGGCAACACCCCGCTGGTCCAGCTGAACTCGGTGGTTCCCGAGGGTGCTGGCACCGTCGTGGCCAAGATCGAGTACCTCAACCCCGGCGGCAGTTCCAAGGATCGCATCGCGATCAAGATGATCGACGCCGCCGAAGCCAGCGGAGCGCTCAAACCCGGTGGCACCATCGTCGAGCCCACCTCCGGTAACACCGGTGTCGGGCTGGCGCTGGTGGCGCAGCAGCGCGGCTACCACTGCGTCTTCGTCTGCCCGGACAAGGTCAGCGAGGACAAGCAGAACGTCCTGCGCGCCTATGGTGCCGAGGTGGTCGTCTGCCCCACTTCGGTGGCGCCGGACGACCCGGCCTCCTACTACAGCGTCTCCAACCGGCTGGTCGAGGAGATCGACGGCGCCTGGAAGCCCGACCAGTACTCCAACCCGAACGGCCCCGAGAGTCATTACGAGACAACAGGTCCCGAGATCTGGGCCGACACCGACGGCAAGGTGACGCACTTCGTCGCCGGGGTGGGCACCGGCGGCACCATCACCGGCGCCGGGCGTTACCTCAAAGAGGTGTCCGGCGGTGGAGTGCAGGTGGTCGGCGCCGACCCCGAAGGCTCGGTGTATTCCGGTGGCACCGGCCGGCCGTACCTGGTCGAAGGCGTGGGCGAGGACTTCTGGCCCAGTGCGTACGACCCGGAGATCGCCGATCAGATCATCGCGGTGTCCGACGCCGATTCGTTCGACATGACCCGCAGGCTCGCCCGGGAAGAAGCGCTGTTGGTCGGCGGTTCCTGCGGCATGGCGGTGGTGGCGGCCATCGAGGTGGCCAAGCAGGCCGGACCGGACTCACTTGTGGTGGTGCTGCTGCCCGACGGCGGGCGCGGATACCTCTCGAAGATCTTCAGTGATGCGTGGATGTCGTCCTACGGGTTCCTGCGGACTCGACTCGACGGCTCCACGGAGGAGGTCCGGGTGGGCGACGTCTTGCGGCGCAAGTCCGGCGCTCTACCGGATCTGGTGCACACCCACCCGTCGGAGACCGTGCGCGACGCGATCGGAATCCTGCGTGAATACGGCGTTTCCCAGATGCCGGTGGTCGGCGCCGAGCCGCCGATCATGGCCGGCGAGGTAGCCGGCAGTGTGTCCGAACGTGAACTGCTGTCGGCGGTTTTCGAAGGACGCGCCAAACTCGCCGATGCGGTCTCGCTGCACATGAGTGCGGCGATGCCGTTGATCGGCGCCGGTGAGTTGGTGAGCGCTGCGGCCAAAGACCTTCGTGAATCGGACGCCGTGATGGTGGTCGAAGACGGGAAGCCTGTCGGGGTCCTGACCCGCAGTGACCTGCTCGGATACTTGTCGGACGGGTCATTGCGCCGGTAGGGCCCGCCCTCGCCGACGGATGGGTGGCGAAGCCCGACGGCAAACAATCGTGCGGCTCTCAAAAGCGGCGTGAATTCATGGCTTTCGCGCCATATGTCCTCGTGGTGAAGTTTGCATTTTGCCGCGGTGCGTGAGGTGCTTCTCAGGTACTGTAAGGCCGCTCGAATGCAGCGAACGGTTCACCTGAGTGGAAGGCCCCATGACCGATCAACCGCCGGGACCGCCTCCGGGCAGTTATCCGCCGCCCGGTGGCAGTTATCCGCCTCCATACGGCGGTGCTGGATTCCCGCCGGGTGGCAGCTATCCATCACATCACCCCGGAGGAGTCATCGGTGTCCTACCGCAGGGCGCCTACACCCCGTGGATCTCCCGGGTGCTCGCGTTCCTCATCGACTACATCCCTTATCTCATCATCGTCGGGATCGGCTGGGGAATCCTGATCGGAAGCCCAGAGTGCGTTGACTTCTCGGATACCGAGCTCGGCGAGATTCTCGGGGCCTCGTATGAATCCTGCGGACCCTCGACCCTCGGACAGACGTCGATGTCGCTGTCGATCCTCATCGGTTTTGCCTTCGTGCTGTGGAACTACGGCTACCGCCAGGGGACTACCGGCTCCAGTATCGGCAAGTCGATCCTCAAGTTTCAGGTGCTCAGCGAAAGGACCGGGCTGCCAATCGGTTTCGGCCTTTCGATCGTCCGCCAACTGGCCCACTTCGTCGATGCCGTGATCTTCGGCATCGGTTTCCTGTTCCCGCTGTGGGATGCCAAGCGCCAGACCTTGGCCGACAAGATCATGACCACGGTCTGTCTGCCGACCCAGAATCGTTCTGAAATGACCCGTTCTCCCGCTGACACCTGTTGATACGCAATGACACCCAATGACAAGGAGTTCCGATGACCGAGAATCCACCGCAGGGGGACTACCCGCAGGGTGGTTATCCGCCGCCGCCGTCGGGTGGTTATCCGCCGCCGCCCCCGCAGGGTGGTTATCCGCCGCCGCCTCCGCAGGGTGGTTATCCGCCGCCGCCTCCGCAGGGTGGTTACCCGCCACCACCTCCGCAGGGTGGTTACCCGCCGCCGCCCCCGCCGGGTGGTTACCCGGGTTACCCGCAGGATGGTTACCCGTCACAGGGTGGCTATCCCGGTGGGCCGGGCTACCCGGGCGGGCCGGGCTACGGCGCCCCGGGCTTCGGCGCGCCGGCATACAACGTCGGCGAGGGAGTCTCCTGGGGGTGGAACAAGTTCAGCAAGAACGTCGCGCCGCTGTTGGTCGCGACGCTGATCTATGCGGTGGTCCTGGTGGTGCTCGGCGCCATCATCCAAGGCCTGGCATTCGCCGTCTCGCCGGATCCGGTGACCACCTACGAGTCCTATGACAGCGGCTTCGAATTCTCGAGCAGCACCTCACTGGGGGCGGCCGGGATCATCGTCTCCATTCTCGGCTACATCGTCACGCTGATCGTGGGCGCCGCCATCACCTCGGCCTACTTCGGCGGTCTGATCGACATCGCCAACGGCGCGCCGGTGAGCATCGGATCGTTCCTCAAGCCGCGCCGCATCGGAACGTTCGTGGTGTTGAGCCTGATCGTGGGCATCCTGACCGGTATCGGGTGGGCGCTCTGCCTCCTGCCCGGCCTGGTGGTATCCATCTTCCTGATGTTCTCCACCCCGGCGCTCGCGGATCGCAACATCGGTGCCATCGACGCGATCAAGACCAGCTTCAACCTCGTCAAGAACAATTTCGGCCAGGTGATCCTGGCGTGGCTGGTGATTGCCGCGCTCCTGATCGTGGGCGCCCTGCTGTGCGGGGTGGGCCTGCTGGTCGCCGTACCCGTGAGCACGCTTTTCCTGGTCTACACCTACCGCATGCTCTCCGGCGCGCAGGTCGCTCCGCTGACTCCCTAGCAGTCCTGGTCGAACCCGGTACCGGTCGCCTCGTTGTCAGGCGGCCGGTGCCCGGGCATTACGCTCGGTGATCATGAGCGAGCAGCGCAGCAAGGCCGATGCCCATCGCTGGCAAGGCCTGGCCACCAAAGCCATTCACGCGGGTTATCGCCCCGACCCGGCGACCGGCGCCGTCAACGCCCCCATCTATGCAAGTTCGACGTTCGCCCAGGACGGTGTGGGCGGACTCCGCGGCGGCTACGAATACGCCCGCACCGGCAACCCCACCCGGGCGGCGCTGGAAGCCTCGCTGGCCGCCGTCGAAGAGGGCACGTTCGGGCGGGCATTCAGTTCCGGCATGGGCGCCACCGACTGCGCCCTGCGGGCGATCCTGCGCCCGGGTGATCACGTCGTCATCCCCGATGACGCCTACGGCGGCACGTTCCGGCTCATCGACAAGGTGTTCACCCAGTGGGGCGTGACGCACACTCCCGTCGCTCTCGGCGATCTCGATGCCGTCCGGGCGGCGTGCACCGACAACACCAAACTGATCTGGGTCGAGACACCCACCAACCCGTTGCTGTCCATCGCCGACATCGCCGCGATCAGTGAACTGGGCACCCAGTACAAGGCGAAAGTGTTGGTGGACAACACATTTGCGTCTCCGGCGCTGCAGCAGCCGCTCAGTCTCGGTGCCGACATCGTGTTGCACTCCACGACGAAGTACATCGGCGGTCACTCCGATGTCGTCGGTGGTGCCTTGATCACCAACGACGAGGAACTCGACACCGCGTTCGCGTTCCTGCAGAACGGCGCCGGCGCGATACCCGGACCGTTCGACGCCTACCTGACCATGCGCGGGCTCAAGACCCTGGCCTTGCGCATGGAGCGGCACAGTCAGAACGGCGCTGCCGTCGCCGAATTCCTGGCCGAGCACCCGGCCGTCAGCACCGTGCTCTATCCGGGATTGCCGCAGCACCCCGGCCACGACGTCGCCGCCCGCCAGATGAGCGGCTTCGGCGGCATGGTGTCGGTGCGGATGCGGGGCGGCATCGAAGCGGCACGCGACCTGTGCTCGAGCACCGAGATCTTCATCCTCGCCGAATCGTTGGGCGGGGTGGAATCACTGATCGAGCATCCGGGCGCCATGACGCACGCATCGACCGCCGGATCGCAGCTGGAGGTACCGGCAGACCTGGTGCGGCTCTCCGTGGGAATCGAGGAGATCAGCGATCTGCTCGGCGACCTCGAACAGGCGCTCTCGCGGTAGCGGACGGGGCCCGCCCCCGGCTCAGGAGTGGTAGGGCTCCGCGCTGACCAGCGTCACCTTGACGGTGTTGCCGTTGGGGATGGTGTAGGTGCGGGTGTCGCCGACCTTGGAGTCGATGAGCGCGCCGCCCAGCGGTGAGCTGGGGGAGTAGACCTCGAGGTTGCCGCCGCTGATGCCTTCTTGGCGCGTGGCGATCAGGAACGTCTCGGTGTCCGACTCGTCGCCGTTGTAGTAGACCTTCACCACCGAACCGGGCAGGGCCACCCCGGACTGCTTGGGTGCCTCGCCGACCTTGGCGTTGTTGAGCAGTTCCTGCAGCTGACGAATTCGCGCTTCCTGCTGGCCCTGCTCGTCACGGGCGGCGTGGTAGCCACCGTTCTCGCGGAGATCGCCCTCTTCGCGGCGGTCGTTGATCTCGGCGGCGATGACGGGGCGGTTGGCGATCAAACCGTCGAGCTCGAGCTTGAGCCGGTCGTAGGACTCTTCGGTCAGCCAGGTCACCTGGGTATCAGTCATCTCGTCGCGCTCCTGTCGATGTTTGGTCCGCTCGGATCTTCGAGTCACGGTCCGCGTGGGGCAGTCTGTGTAACGGTCGTCGGGTGCCGGGCGGCTTCCGTGGTCGGGAAGCCGCGTGTATTGCCATCTCAGAGCCGCGGTCACACGCGCTAAAGAAGCAATACACGGCCCCAGCGGGAACCGTGTATCAAACGATCATACCACCGGCGGGCCAGCGGACTTTCACGAATTGGCCGCACATTGTTGGTTGCGGCGTCGCTTCCACGGGTGGCTGTGGGCCACTTTCGCAGACCGCTTCGGAGGCGGCCGATCAGGGCGCCACGAGGTAGCCGGGCACCTTGGTGCCGCAGCCGTAGACGTCACCGACAGCCGGCGGCCCACTGGTCTTCACCACGCCGATGACCTGGGTGACTGCCTCGGTGGAGGGCGGCACCAGCAGCTCTCGCCGGCCCGTCTCGCTGCCATCGCGGGAGCGGCCCCGGATGATGCAGACCGCCGGTTGCGAGGGATCGGGCCGAGTGACGTTGAAGGTCACTTCGACGGTCTGCGGGTCGAGCAGGCGATAGGCGACCATCTCGCCTTCGACGTCCGTGGCGTTGATGCGCTGGTAGCCCACCACCGCTGCGGTGCCGCTGAGGGTGACGACGACGACCGCCAGCGCGATCACCACCCAGCGCCGCGAACGACGCGACAGCTTCTGGCGGCCGTAGCGGGACTCCGGGCGGTGCATTTGACCTTGCGTCATCAGGGGTATTTCTCGGTCCGTCTCTGTCCGGGGTGGGGTAACAGGTCCCGACCGGCGGAATGGAACCATCGGGATGGAAGTATTAGAAGTAGGTAGTGCGACGGTATGGGTAATCCCAGGCCACTATAGGCACTGCCGACAACGGCGACACGAAGGCAGATGGTGACCGAACTGCGGCTGATGGCGGTGCACGCGCATCCGGACGACGAGTCCAGCAAGGGTGCCGCGACGATGGCCAAGTATGCGGCCGAAGGCCATCGGGTCATGGTGGTCTCGCTGACCGGCGGCGAGCGGGGCGACATCCTGAACAAGGCGATGGACCTGCCGGAAGTGCACGGCCGGATCCACGAGATCCGGCGCGACGAGATGGCTCGGGCAGCCGAGATCCTCGGTGTCGAACATGCCTGGCTGGGATACATCGACTCCGGCTTACCCGAGGGCGACCCGCTGCCACCGCTGCCGGAGGACGCGTTCGCGTTGGTGCCGCTCGAAGAGCCGGTGGGCAAGCTGGTGGCGTTGATCCGCGAGTTCAAGCCGCACGTGATGACCACCTACGACGAAAACGGCGGGTACCCGCACCCGGACCACATCCGCTGCCATGAGGTCTCGGTGGCCGCCTATGAGGCGGCGGGTGACTACCGGTTGTACCCCGAAGCAGGCGCTCCGTGGACCATCTCCAAGCTGTATTACAACCACGGTTTTCTGCGCCAGCGGATGCAGGTGCTCCAGGACGAATTCGCCAAGCACGACCAGGAGGGCCCGTTCGCCAGCTGGCTGGAGAAGTGGGACCCCGACGACGATCTGCTGGCCAAACGGGTGACCACCCGCATCGAGTGCGCCGAGTACTTCGCCCAGCGGGACGAGGCCCTGCTGGCCCATGCCACCCAGATCGATCCGAAGAGCTTCTTCTTCACGACGCCCATGGAATGGCAGAAACGCCTGTGGCCCACCGAAGAATACGAACTGGCTCGATCGCGGGTTCCTGTGACCTTGCCTGAAGACGACCTGTTCGCCGGGATCGACCCATGACCGATCTCTGGCTTGCCGCAGCGTCGATCCTCGCCGAAGAAGCTCCCCGCAATACCGGTCCGGACTTCGGCAAGGCCAGCCCGTTCGGGCTGTTGGTGGTGGTGGTGCTGCTGATCGGCACCTTCGCGCTGGTGTTCTCGATGAACCGGCACCTGAACCGACTGCCGGAATCATTTGACCCCGAACATCCCGAGCCGGATCAGGCGGTGGACGACGGCACGGTGGCTGATGCCGCGGGTCCCCCCGAGACCGGCGGGCCGACGCGAGAGTCCGGTGGCCAACCAACTGGGTAGGGCGACCAGCCCGTACCTGCGCCAGCACGCCGGCAATCCGGTGCACTGGGTGGAATGGTCGCCCGAGGCGCTGGCTTCAGCAGCCGACCGTGATGTGCCGATCCTGCTGTCGATCGGCTACGCGGCCTGCCACTGGTGCCACGTGATGGCGCACGAATCGTTCGACGACGCCGACGTGGCGGCGGTGATGAACGCCGACTTCGTCTGCATCAAAGTCGACCGGGAAGAGCGTCCCGACCTCGACGCGGTGTACATGAACGCCACCGTCGCGTTGACCGGGCAGGGCGGCTGGCCGATGACCTGCTTCCTGACTCCCGACGGCAGGCCGTTCTTCTGCGGCACGTACTACCCCAAAGCACAGTTCCTGCAACTCCTTTCGGCCGTGGCCGACACCTGGCGCAGCCGCCGCGGCGAGGTCGAGACCGCCTCCGATCGGATCACCGGTGAGCTCCGCAAGATGTCTGCGGCGGTGCCCGGTGGCGGCCCCGAGGTCACGCCCGCGCTGTGTGATCAGGCGCTGGCGGCAGTGCTCGACGACGAGGACGTGGTGCACGGCGGATTCGGGGGAGCGCCGAAGTTTCCACCGTCAGCGCTGATGGAAGCGCAGCTGCGCACCTATGAACGCACCGGTTCGACGGCCGCGCTGGCGGCCGTCGAGCGCGTCGGCGCTGCCATGGCGCGCGGCGGCATCTACGACCAGTTGGCCGGTGGATTCGCCCGCTACAGCGTCGACAACGCCTGGGTGATACCGCATTTCGAGAAGATGCTCTACGACAATGCGCTGCTGCTGCGGGCCTACGCGCACTGGGCCCGGCGTACCGGAGATCCACTGGCGCTGCGGGTCACCGCCCAGACCGCCGATTTCCTGCTGCGCGACCTGGCCGACGGCGACCTGCTGACCTCCTCGCTGGACGCCGACGCCGCCGGCAGCGAAGGGTCGACATATGTGTGGACACCACAACAGTTGCGCGACGTCCTCGGTGACGACGACGGTGATTGGGCGGCAAATGTTTTCGGGGTCACCGCCGACGGCACCTTCGAGCACGGCAACTCGGTGCTGCAACTGGCGGTTGATCCTCACGACACCGACCGCTTGACGCGGGTCCGGGAATCGCTGCTGGCGGCACGCGCGCAACGGGTCCAGCCGGCGCGCGACGACAAGGCCGTCACCGCCTGGAATGGGCTGGCGATCACCGCACTCGCCGAGGCCGGGGTGGCATTGGGGCGGCCGGACCTGGTGGACGCTGCGCGCCGGTGCGCGTCGGCGCTGCTGCAACTGCATCTGGTCGACGGTCGGCTCCGACGTGCGAGCCTCGGTGGCCGGGTGGGGGACAGCGCCGGGATCCTGGAGGATTACGCCGCCTTCGCAACGGGTCTGCTGGCGGTGCACCAGCTCACCGGGTCCGTCGAATTCTCCGCTGCGGCAAGCGCCCTCATCGACACCGCGCTGGAGCATTTCGCCGACCCGGACCGGCCCGGCCGCTGGTTCGACAGCGCCGACGACGCGGAGGTGTTGATGGTCCGACCGGCCGACCCGCTGGATGGCGCGACGCCGGCCGGGGCATCGTTGATCGCCGAAGCGTTGCTGACCGCCGCACACCTGGTGGACGCCGATCGGGCCGGCTCCTATGCGCAGGCGGCGGCCGAAACCCTGCTGGCGCACTCGCCGCTGCTGGCCCGAGCTCCTCGCTCGGCCGGGCACTGGCTGGCGGTGGCCGAAGCGGCGGTGCGGGGACCACTGCAGATCGCGGTGGCCGTCGACACTCCCGATTCGGCGCTGCTGACCGCCGCCCGACGGCTGGCCCCCGGCGGGACGATCGTGGTGGGCGGGCCGGTGGATTCCGCCGAACTGCTCCTCGGCCGGGACCGTGTGCGAGGCGCTGACGCGGCCTATGTGTGCCGGGGCCGGGTCTGCGACCTACCGGTCACCGACGAGGCGGAACTGGCCGCCGCACTGGGTGTTTCCGTGTAGCGTGCGGCGCATGAGTGTCGATCCCGAAGCCCTGGTCAAGCGCTACCTGGACACCGTTGTGAGCGGCAGTGCCGAAGACGTGGCCGCGCTGTACGCCGACGACGCCACCCTCGAAGATCCCGTGGGTGGCGGAGAAGTGCACATCGGCCGCCAGGCCATCGCCGGTTTCTACGGCGCGACCGCCGGTGCCGAGGTGAGCACCGAGCTGCTGCAGCTCCGGGTCGGCGGCCACGAGGCGGCATTCGTCTTCGCGATCACCGTCAAGATGGGCGACACCACGTTGCGTATCGAACCCATCGAGGTGATGAACTTCAACTCGGCCGGGGAGATCACGTCGATGAGGGCCTTCTGGGGCCCGTCGGACATCAAGCAGTTGTAGTGATTTGTGGAGTTCGAGCGGCGCCTGGCGCCGCGAGAACTCCACAACTCACACGGTGGAGAAGACCGCGAACCACATCGCGATGTAGTGGCAGAGGGCCGCGACCGCGGTGCAGGCGTGGAAGAACTCGTGGTGGCCGAACGTCGTGGGCCACGGATTGGGCCACTTCAGCCCGTAGAGCACGCCGCCGACGCTGTACAGCGCGCCGCCGACGATCAGCAGCACCACCGCGGCCACCCCGGCGCCGTCCATGATCGGCCCGATGAACCACACCGCCACCCAGCCGAGCAGCAGATACAGCGGCACGCCCACCCAGGCGGGGGCCGTCGGCCAGAACAGTTTGAGCAGTACCCCGGCCAGCGCCCCGGCCCAGACGATCCAGAGCAGCACCAAGCCGTCCTGCGACGGCAGCGCCAGCAGGGCGAACGGGGTATAGCTGCCGGCGATGAAGATGAAGATCATCGAGTGATCGGCACGCTTCATCCACTTGTAGGCGGTCTTCGATTTCCAGGTGATCCGGTGATAAGTGGCGCTGACGGCGAACATCGCGACGATGGTCAACGTGTAGATCAGCGTCGCCAGACCGGCGGTGGTGGATTCCACCGCCCAGGACACCGACACCAGTGCCGCCCCGCAGATCACCGCGACGATCGCCGAGTACAGATGGATCCAGCCGCGGGCGCGCGGGCGTCCGAAGAACTCGGCAACCCCGTCGGCGATGGCCTCGGGCAGATCCTCGGCAACGTCTTCACGGGGTGAACGCCGCAGATGGTCGGTGTTCAGGGGCGCCTTCATGTCACCTCCACTGCTGAATCAGCATCACTGCAGTTGCCTAGGATGGTCGGCAAAGCTGAAAGCCACAGTAGTCTGGATTGTCGTGGACCTCATTCCCCCGCAGCTCAAGGAGCCGGCCTATCGGCTGTACGAGCTGCGGCTGCGTCATGAGCTGACGCGATCGAAATCACAGCTGCCGCGCCACATTGCGGTGCTGTGCGACGGCAACCGGCGGTGGGCGCGTGACGAAGGCTATGTCGACGTCAACTACGGGTACCGCGTCGGGGCGGCCAAGATCGCCGAGATGTTGAGCTGGTGCCAGGACGCCGGCATCGAGATGGCGACGGTGTACCTGCTGTCGACGGAGAATCTGCAGCGCGACCCCGTCGAACTCGCATCGCTGATCGACATCATCACCGGCGTCGTCGAACGGATCTGTGCACCAGCGAACCGGTGGAGCGTCCGTACCGTCGGCGACCTGGAACTGCTCGGCGAGGAACCGGCCCGGCGGCTCCGCGATGCCGTGGACGGCACTGTCGGCACCGCGGCCACCGATGTGCGCCCCTTCCACGTCAACGTCGCCGTCGGCTACGGCGGTCGGCAGGAGATCGTCGACGCCGCGCGGGCGCTGCTGTCCAAGGAACTGGCCAACGGCACGGCCCCGGACAAACTCGTGGACGCCATCACGGTGGAGGCGATCTCGGAGAATCTGTACACCTCCGGCCAGCCGGACCCTGACCTGGTGATCCGCACGTCGGGCGAACAACGGCTCTCCGGGTTCCTGCTCTGGCAGAGCGCGTATTCGGAGATGTGGTTCACCGAAGCGCACTGGCCGGCGTTCCGCCGGGTCGACTTCCTGCGGGCGCTGCGTGACTACACGCGCCGCGATCGGCGTTTCGGGGCTTAGCTCATGGCCGCCCTCTCAGCTGCGGTGTTCACGCTGAGTTGGTGGCTGGGCCTCTACCTGCTGGCCCGCGATCCGCGAAAACCCGCGCTGTTGCTGGCCGCCGTCGGGTTGTGCAGCTTCGCTGTGGTGGTCGCCCTGGATGCGGTGCGCCTCACCAGCACCGTGCACACCGACCTTCTCGGTCGCCTCGAGATCTACCTCGTCGCCGTCCCCGGTGTGGCCTGGTTTGCGGTGCTGATCGAGCTGGCCCGGCCCGGGGAGCGCTGGCGGGTGCGGGAGCTGGCCGCCACCGGGGCCGTCGCCGCACTGGCGCTGTCCGGCGCAGCCTGGGCCGGTGGTGTCGACGGACCGCTGCAGCCCGGCCACTGGCTGATGTTCGCGGTGATCTCGGTGTCCTCGCTGGCGGCGATGGTGCGGGCGTTCCTGCGCCCGCACCGACGCGGTTCGGTGATGGGCGTGCTGATCGTCGCGACCCTGTTCTTCGCGCTGGGCAACGCCATCCTGGTCATCCCCCTGGGGCTGATGCCGAGCTGGCTGGCGCTGGCCTCCACCGGGTTCGACGTACTGCTGCTGGGGGTGGCGGTGGCGTTGTGGGACGCCTTCGATGAAGGCCAGGCGCTGCGCGCCGACATGCTGCGCTCGTTTGTCGGCACCGTGCTGGTGGCAGTGATATTCGGCGGGCAAGCGCTGATCGGACTTGCCGTCGTGGGCGAACCCGTGCTCACCGTCCTGCTGTTCAGCAGCCTGGCGGTGGCGATCACCATCACCGTGCTCGCCGATCCGCTGGCCGGAGTGCTGGACCGGCTGGCGTTCTCACCCCAACTGAGCGCCGATCGGTCCTCGTTGCGCCGCACCGAGGCCGCGTTGCCGTTGCGCGCAGCCAGTCCGCTGGCCGACGTCGACGACGACACCTTCGCCCGGCTGACCCGCCGCGCGCTCGGCCACTACGGCGATCTGTCCAAGCTGGTCGCCAGCCCGCTGACCGCGCTGCCGCTGATCGATGACCGGCTGGCCGCCCGCGGAGCGCCCGATCAGCCGCTGGAGCGGGCCGCCGAACTCAAAGCCGTCCTGGCCGATCG
>JBEVFK010000150.1:0-9881 GCA_040512325.1 Mycobacterium sp.
GATCGACATGCCGCCGTCCCCCGCCGATGCGAGTTCGGACGTGGCGCACGACAACCCGGCACCGCCGAGATCCTGGATGCCGATCACCAGACCGGCGGCGTACAGCTCGAGACAGCACTCGATGAGCACCTTCTCCATGAACGGATCGCCGACCTGGACCGACGGCAGCTTCTTGCGCCCAGCGCCGTCCTCGTCCCCGCCGAATGTCTCCGATGCGAGCACGGACACGCCGCCGATGCCGTCGAGGCCGGTGCGCGCGCCGAACAGGATGATCTTGTTGCCGGCACCCGACGCGAACGCCAGGTGCAGGTCTTCCTTGCGGAGCACCCCGACACACAGGGCGTTCACCAGCGGGTTACCGGCGTAGGAGGGGTCGAACACCGTCTCGCCACCGATGTTCGGCAGGCCCAGCGAGTTGCCGTAGCCACCGACCCCGCGGACCACGCCGTCGAGCACCCGGCGGGTGTCGGGCGCGTCGGCCGCACCGAACCGCAGCTGGTCCATCACCGCAACCGGACGTGCACCCATCGCCATGATGTCGCGGACGATGCCGCCCACACCGGTGGCGGCGCCCTGATACGGCTCGACGTAGGACGGGTGGTTGTGTGATTCCACCTTGAAGGTGACTGCCCAGCCGTCGCCGATGTCGACGACGCCGGCGTTCTCACCGATGCCGGCCAGCATGCCGGCGCGCATCTCGTCGGTGGTGGTCTCGCCGAAGTAGCGCAGATGCACCTTGGAGGACTTGTACGAGCAGTGCTCGCTCCACATCACCGAGTACATCGCCAGCTCGGCGTCGGTGGGGCGGCGCCCCAGGATCTCCCGGATGCGGTGGTACTCGTCATCCTTGAGTCCGAGTTCACGGAATGGTTGGGGCTGATCGGGCGACGCCGCAGCGCGCTCAACGGTATCGACTTCATGCGCAGACGCGGATGTCACCTCAGTAGTTTATTCGCTCCGCGTGCGGGCGAATGCCCGCGCCGCTGCGGGAGCCCCGAATCCGTGCAGCAAGACGCTCCCCAGCACCACCGCGACCATGATCAAAAGGATCGTGTACCGGTCATCGTCCCCGTCGACCAGGTTGAAGGCCAGCAGACCGAAAACGATGGTGGCGGCCCCGCGGGGACCGAGCCAACCGAGCAGAAAGCGCTCTGGCCAGGACAGATCGGTTCGGATCATGGACACTGCCACGGGCACCATCCTCACCAACGTCAGCGCCAGCAGACAGAACACCACGATGCCGACCGTCAGATCGGCGCTCCAGTATGCGATCAACGCCACACCGCCGAAGACGAACCACATGGCCGACGTCAACAGGAAGCTGATGTCCTCGAGCAGTTCGAGGTTGCGCTCGGCGTCCTGGGCGTGGCGGACCACGTGATAACCGATGCCGCACAGGAACGCCGCGACAAAGCCATTGGCGTGCACCCCGAGGCTCAGCGTGTACGCCAGGGCCGGAGCTGCCACCACGATGATGCGTTTGGACTGTTCGGTCATCAGCCCGTGGCGCTCGGCGACATTGGCGGCCAGCGCCAGGCCGGCACCGACGGACAACCCGAGGACGACCGCCAACACCACATGCGGCACCGCCGCGCTCAGTTCCGCCCAGAACGGGCGGGCGACGGCGTCGTCGTCGGCGATGGCCAACGCGAAGACGAAGATGGGCGAGACGATGCCGTCGTTGTAGCCGGCCTCGACGTTGAGCAGATTGCGCACCCGCGTGGGCACCTGGCGGTCATGGACGATCGTCGGCGTGGGCGCGAAGTCGATCGGCACCACGATGCACGCGATGACGATCAGGATCGCGAGAGAGAGGCCGGGCAGCAACCAGGAGCCCAGCAGCACCGCCAGCCCCAGGCTCAACGGCATGGCGATGAACAGCAGTCGCGTCGCCGAACGTGGATAGGCGCCGAACAGCCCGGAGGACCGGATCGCGTTCGCATCGACGAAAAGCAGTACAGCGAGGATGATCTCGGCGACGTGCTGGGCTGTCTCGGAGCTCAGGGTGTCGGCCAGCGTGCCGTGCGTGGTGTACTCCACGACGGCGCCGGCCACCACCAGAAGCAGTGGCGCGGTGATCCGCCAGCGCTGCAGACGGGTTGCTGACAGCGCCCATCCCACCAGGACGATCGCAACGCTGATGAGCGACAGCAGCACGGGGGAATCATGCCAGCGCGTGGCGCTCAGCGCCTGCGATCACTCCCCGCCGGTGCCCACGCAGAACGCGTTGCCGTCCGGGTCGGCGAACACCACCCAGCGGAACCCGCCGCCCATGTCCTGGCGGCCGGTCTCCACGGCGCCGAGGGACACCAGGCGCTCCACCTCCCGGTCCAGATCGGGAGCGGTGAAATCCAGATGCACCCGGTTCTTCCCCGGGGTCGGTTCATCCACGCGCTGGAACCCCAGGCGGGGGCCGGCGGGCCGGACCACCAGGACGAATTCGCCCGGCGCCACGGCATTCACCGTGCCGTCGACGGCCTGGGCCCACCAGGCCGCCAACCGGTCCGGATCTGCGCTGTCGAACGTGATCATCTCCACAGTCAGGGAAGTCATGGACGTGAGAGTAGGTCAGGCCGGCGACAAAAACGCCTGTAATGCCGCCGCGTAGTCGGCCACATCGTCGGCACCCATCAGCTCCCGGGCCGAGTGCATGGCCAGCTGCGCGGCACCGACGTCGACGGTCGGGATGCCGGTGCGGGCTGAGGTCATCGGCCCGATCGTCGATCCGCACGGCAGGTCGGCGCGATGCTCGTAGCGCTGTAACGGCACCCCGGCCTGGCGGCAGGCCAACTCGAAGGCGGCCGCGGTGCGGCCGTCGGTGGCGTAGCGCAGGTTTGGTTGCACTTTGAGCACGGGCCCGCCGTTGATCGCGATGACGTGGTTGGGTTCGTGACGCTCCGGATAGTTCGGATGCGTAGCGTGGGCCATGTCCCCCGACGCCACCATCGACCCGGTGAGCACCCGCAGGAAGTCCTCCCGACTGCCGCCGGCCGCCAGCACGATCCGCTCCAGCGTGGTGATCAGCAGATCCGACTGCGCGCCGTGATCCGACGTCGACCCCACCTCCTCGTGGTCGAACAGCGCCAGCACCGGAATCACCGCGCCCCGCTCGGCGGCCAGAAACCCCTCCAGCCCGGCGTAACAGGTGCCCTGGTTGTCCAGCCGTGGCGCGCTGACGAACTCGTTGTCGGCGCCCCACACCACCGATGGCGTCAGATCGTGGGTCATCAGGTCGAAGGCCAGGACGTCGGCCGGATCGATTCCGGCGCGCTGGGCGACGTGACCGACAAACGACGCCGGCCGGTCGCCGGTGGCCCACACCGCGTTGACGTGCCGCTGCGGGTCCAGGCTCACGCCCTTGCGGTCATCGGAGAGATGGATCGCCAGCTGGGGCACCCGCAACAGTGGGGTGTCGATACGCACCAGGTGGTGGGCCACCCCCATCGGGGCGTCGGCATCGCGGACCGACAGCCGCCCGCTGATGCCGAGGTCACGGTCGAGCCAGGAGTTCAGCCAGGCGCCGCCGTAGGGCGCCAGCGCCACCACCGACCAGCCCGCGACCGCCCGGTCCGGGTGCTGCTTGACCCGCAGGTTCGGACTGTCGGTGTGCCCGCCGATCACCCGGAAGGGGCGACCGTCAGCTCCGGTGCCGTCCCAGGCCACCAGCGACCCGGCCCGGATCACGAAGTGCCGGCCTGCGCCGGGCCACCCGTCGGTCTCGGCCAACTCGGTGTAACCGGCGGCGCGCAGCCGGGCAGCCGCGGTCTCGCAGACGTGGAACGGCGACGGTGAGGCGTCGATGAACTCGCACAGGCTCTGGGGGCTAGCAGGCATATTCACCATCTTTGTCGTTACGGACGTGACAATTGCCATTAGGGTCACATCGTGCCCGCGAGCCGCCCTCAGCCCATCCTGTCGCCGCTGACTCCAGCGGCGATCTTTTTGGTCGCCACCATCGACGACGGCGGCGCGGAAACAGTGCACGACGCACTTGCCGATCTGTCGGGATTGGTGCGCTCGGTCGGGTTCCGGGTTCCGAGTTCACATCTGGCGTTGGTCACCGGTATCGGCGCACACGCCTGGGATCGACTGTTCACCGGCGCGCGGCCGGCGCGGCTGCATCCGTTCGTCGAGTTGCAGGGCGACCGTCATCACGCCCCGGCGACGCCGGGTGATCTGCTGTTCCACATCCGCGGGGAGTCCATGGACGTGTGCTTCGAACTCGGCGGCCGGATTCTGGCCGCGATGGCGGGCGCGGTGACCGTGGTCGACGAGGTGCACGGGTTCCGGTTCTTCGAACAGCGCGACCTCCTGGGGTTCGTCGACGGCACCGAGAATCCGGACGGGCCCGAAGCCGTTGACGCAGTGCAGATCACCGACGATCCGGACTTCGCGGGCGCCAGCTACGTGCACGTCCAGAAATACACCCACGACATGGCCGCCTGGAACGCACTGACTGTCAACGAGCAGGAGTTGGTGATCGGGCGCACCAAACTCGAGGACATCGAACTCGCCGACGATGCCAAGCCGGCCAACTCGCATCTGGCCCTGAACGTCATCGCCGATGACGACGGCAACGAGCTCCAGATCGTGCGCGGCAACATGCCGTTCGGCACGCTGGGCAACGGCGAGTCAGGCACGTACTACATTGCCTACGCCGCCGATCCGGCTGTCACCGAACGGATGCTGCACAACATGTTCATCGGCGATCCGCCGGGCAACACCGACCGGATCCTCGATTTCTCCACCGCGGTCACCGGCGGCCTGTTCTTCGTGCCCACCGCCGATTTCCTCGACGACCCCCCGCCGTTGCCCGACGCGGCGGTTCCCGATACCGACGTCACCTCCACAACTCCGCGCTCCGCCGGCTCGCTGGCGATCGGCAGCCTGAAAGGACAGCCCTGATGAACAACCTCTACCGCGAACTCGCGCCGATCACCGAAGCCGCTTGGGCCGAAATCGAACTCGAGGCCACCCGGACGTTCAAGCGGCACATCGCCGGCCGCCGCGTCGTCGATGTCAGTGATCCGGGCGGGCCGGTGACCGCCGCGGTGAGCACCGGACATCTGCTCGACGCGCCCTCGCCCAGCGACGGCGTGATCGCCCATCTGCGCGACAGTCGTCCGCTGGTACGGCTGCGGGTGCCCTTCACGGTCAACCGCATCGACATCGACGACGTGGAGCGCGGATCGCAGGATTCCGACTGGGATCCGGTGAAGGCGGCCGCGAAGAAGCTGGCGTTCGTCGAGGATCGCGCGATCTTCGAGGGCTACAAAGCCGCCGATATCGACGGTATCCGCAAGTGCAGTTCCAACCCGGTGCTGGCGCTACCCGAGGATCCGCGCGAAATCCCTGATGTCATCGCGCAGGCTCTGTCGGCGCTGCGGCTGGCCGGTGTCGACGGACCGTATTCGGTGTTGCTGAACGCCGGCACCTACACCAAGGTGGCTGAGACGACGGCGCACGGTTATCCCATTCTCGAGCACATCAACCGGCTGATCGACGGGGACATCATCTGGGCGCCCGCGATCGACGGCGCCTTCGTAGTGTCCACGCGGGGCGGCGATTTCGACCTGCAGCTGGGCAGCGACGTGTGCGTGGGTTACCTGTCGCACGACGCCGACACGGTGCAGCTGTACCTGCAGGAGACGTTGACGTTCCTCTGCTACACAGCCGAGGCGTCGGTCGCGCTGACCTGCCCCTAGTCGGGAACTGCCTCACCGGACACCGCATTCGGCTCCGACGTCGTGGGCTCGGCGGACTCGGCGGTGTCTGCCTTCGGGTCGGCGTCGGTGGCGGGTTCGTCTGCAGCGGCTTCCCCATCGGTGACGGGTTCGGTGGCGGGCTTCGGCTCGCCACCGATCACGCTGCGGAAATCGCTGCTGCTCTCTTCGATTTCAGCGTTCACCAGATCGACCTGCTCGGCGACGTCACGCGTCGGCCCCCAGCGCCATGCCCCACGGTCGGCCGTGTCCTGGTCCTTGTCCTCGTCCTTGTCCTTGTCCTCGTCGTTGTCCTCGTCCTTGTCCTTGTCGTCATCCTCGTCGTCCGGCGCAGGCAACGTCGACGCCGTCGTCGTTGTCGGCTCGTCGTCGTCCGAGGGGGTCGGGTCCGGGGGGTCCAGCAGATCCGAGTTCCACGGGGTGAACAGCCCGGGCGCCGGGATCACCCGGCCGTCACTGCCGGACAGCAGCGGTCCGACATCGCCGTAGCCGCCGAAGAGAAAGCCGTCGGCGACGTAGACCGGCACCTTGAGCACGCCGAGGACGAAGCCGGGGATGTCTCCGGTCGCGGTGGCCCAATAGATCTCGGCGTGCGCGGCGCCGGCTCCCCCGATGGCTCCCAGAACGGGACCGAGCAGTCGGATGGTGCTGTGTTCGATGAACGTCGGCAGCGTCTCGATCTGGTCGCGGAACTGCGGTGCCGAGCGCGCCAGGACCTCGGTGACCGCATCGGTGAACGGTCCGGCGACCAACGGCATCAGTGGCACCACAAAGGCGTTGGCGATCTGGCTGTACGCCAGTTCCGTCTCGGCGAGTGGCCAGTTCGCCAGCGCCTCCTGCAGGAGGGCCGGCGAACTGGTGGTCAGCGCCTGGAGGCTGTCCGCCAAGCTTCCGGCGACGCCGTCGGCCAACAATGCGCCGTAGCCGGGATCGAAGAAGGCAGCGGGCGTGACTTCGGCAGTGACCACGCGGCGTTCCGGCAGCGGCGAGGCCTGAGGTCGCGCAGCGGTCGGCACCAGCGCGATGGCGCCGACGGTGGCCAGGGTGACCCCGGCGGTGATCGATCGACGAAACGCCGTGTGCACCCACGTACTCCTCTGCTGGGACCAGACCGTCGCAGCAAACGTAGCCGACGCCGGCTGCGAATCGGGAGCTCCCTCAACGCAACCCGGCCGGGAAGTACTACGCCGTCAGCACCGCATCGAGAGCGGAATAGAAGATACCGAGACCGTCGTCCGAGGGGCCGGTGAGCGCTTCGGTGGCGTGCTCGGGGTGCGGCATCAGGCCCACCACCCGGCCGTTGGCCGAACTGACGCCGGCAATGCTGCGCTGCGAGCCGTTGAGGTTGTCGACGTAGCGGAACACCACCCGTCCCTCGCCTTCGAGTTCGTCCAGGACGCTCTCGGACGCGACGTAGCGGCCCTCCCCGGACTTCAACGGCACCAGGATCTCCGCGCCGACGTCGTACCGGGAGGTCCAGGCCGTGGCCGCGCTGTCGACGCGCAACCAGATGTCGCGGCAGACGAAATGCAGCCCGGCGTTGCGGGTCAGCGCTCCCGGGAGCAACCCCGTTTCGCAGAGCACCTGGAAGCCGTTGCAGATACCGAGCACCGGCATGCCGCGGCCGGCCGCGGCCACCACCTCGGTCATCACCGGGGCGAAGCGCGCGATCGCGCCGGCGCGCAGGTAATCGCCGTAGGAGAATCCGCCGGGGACGATCACCGCGTCCACACCCTTGAGGTCGGCATCTGCGTGCCACAGGCTGACGGGCTCCGCGCCGGCCAACCGGGCCGCACGGGCGGCGTCGATATCGTCGAGAGTGCCGGGAAAGGTGATGATTCCGACGCGTGCGCTCACGACGATTCCCGCGTCACGGTCCAGTCCTCGATGACCGTGTTCGCCAGCAGCGATTCAGCGACCTCGGCCAGGGCATCGTCGCTGATGCTGTCGTCGACTTCGAGTTCGAATCGCTTGCCTTGCCGCACTTCTGAGATGCCGCCGTGTCCGAGCCGCCCCAACGCGCCGACGATCGCCTGGCCCTGCGGGTCGAGAATCTCGGCCTTGGGCATCACGTGAACAACTACCCGGGCCACGCGGGGCTCCTCGCTGCTAGATGCAAGTGGTCGGACACAACTCTACCCACATGACGACAGGTAGGCCTCGCACAACGGTGTTGCCATGGCCTCGAACACCTGCGCATCAGCCGGAGCAGGCCACGGCACCGCCGGCTGACCGTCCAGATCGGGCGCCACCCAGAACACGAGTTCGGTGACCGAGCTGCTCTGTGGATGGGCCAGCAGGTACTGGCGCACGATCACCGGGCCGGGGAGCTGCACCGCCAACCGGTCGTCCTCAGCGGTGGTGATCACCGGGGCCAGCTCCCGGCAGCCCCGCACCGCCGCCTCTGCCTCGTCGAACACCGAGATGGCCAGCTCACCGCCCCGCCACGTCTCGCCGCGCCAGTGCAGGATCTGAGCCCGGAGCTGCCATTGTCCGGCCGGGGCCAGTACCTCGGCGGTGGCGGCGACCGCGTACAGGCGCGGGTCGTCGACCACCCGCTGTGTACCGCACAGTGCCTCGAACAGAAACCGGGGTTGCGGAGCCGGCACCGCCAGTCCGGCCAGCGGCGGCCAGTGCGAGGTCGGATACAGCGGCAGCGTCGGCGGCGCGGGCCACGCGGTAGCGGGAATCTGATCACACGTCGGCGGGCAGGTGACCGGATAGGCCCGGCCCACCGGCGCCGCCCATAGACAGCAGCTGACCAGCAAACCAGCCAGGATCACTCGGACCATCGGACCCCCCGTCCATCCCTGGCGCACAATCGTAAGCATGGAACTGACGCATTTCGGGCATTCGTGCCTTCTGGCGAGCTTCCCGCAAACCACCGTCCTTTTCGACCCGGGCACGTTCTCCCACGGCTTCGAGGGCATCACCGGCCTGTCGGCCATCTTGATCACCCATCAGCATCCCGACCATGCCGATCCGGAGCGCCTGCCCGCGCTGGTCGCGGCCAATCCGCAGGCGGCGTTGTACGCCGATCCGCAGACCGCTGCCCAGCTCGGCGGCTCTTGGCAGGCGGTCCACGTCGGCGACCAGCTGACAGTCGGCGAACTCACCGTGCGCGGCGTCGGGGGCCTGCACGCGGTGATCCATCCGGAGCTGCCCGTCATCGACAACATTTCGTACCTGATCGGCGACGGCGAGCATCCGGCGAAGCTGATGCATCCGGGCGACGCGTTGTTCGTCCCGGATGAACCGGTCGACGTGCTCGCCACCCCGGCCGCCGCGCCGTGGATGAAGATCTCCGAGGCCGTGGACTACCTGCGCGCGGTGGCGCCCACCCACGCGGTGCCCATCCATCAGGGCATCGTCGCCCCCCAGGCGCGGGGCATCTACTACGGGCGGTTGAGCGAGATGACCGACACCGATCTCCGGGTGCTCGAGGAAGAGTCGACGCTATCGCTGTGACGCGGGTGGCCTTCACCGGCCACATCGCCGGTTTCGGTTCCGGCGCCGGGGTCCGGATGGTGGTCGGGGTGTGGCAGGACTCGCCGTTCGGCAGCTTCGCCGACGTCATGGTCCAGACGGCCGACAACCGGCGGCTATTGTTGGCGCCATCGCAGGAGGTGGCCGAATTCGTCTCGGCCACTTACTCTTTCGACGACATCCAGATAGGCCCGGTAGTGGCCGACCTGCAACCCGGACGCCTCACCGTCACCGCGGCCGAGCTCGATGTCACCGTCGAGCTGGCCGGCCCCGCCCCGGTGGACTGGCTGCTGCGCTGGGTGCCGAAGTTCCTGGCGACGGCACCGTGGTGGCTGC
Source organism: Mycobacterium sp. (assembly GCA_040512325.1). Lineage (GTDB taxonomy): Bacteria > Actinomycetota > Actinomycetes > Mycobacteriales > Mycobacteriaceae > Mycobacterium. The sequence continues at coordinate 9,546 of JBEVFK010000150.1, forward strand.
GGCTGATCGATCCGATCGCGTCGCGGGTGCTGCCGGGTGTGCACACCGCGGGCAGCGCCGGCAATGGCCGAAGAGAGTTCTACGGGGTGCGCCGCTCCCGGCGGATCGGCGCGCTGTCCGGGCAGTTCCGCGGGACGCCGCTGGGCGGTCTGGCCGAGCTGTCCCCGCCCGTCGCCTTCGGCTTCTCCTCTGCCCCGCCGCTGCCGCAGCTGGTGTCGGTCACCACCACGATCTTCTTGTGATTTGTGGAGTCTCAGCGGCGCTGAGCGCCGTGTTCTGTTTCGGGACATCGCTGACACTTATATGTCTCGGGACATCGCTGACACCTGAGTAGGG